>CAYFYW010000287.1:0-1579 GCA_964347425.1 uncultured Nitrospirales bacterium | reverse complement strand
ACGAGGAGATGAAATGTACATCCTTGAAGAGCGGTTTCAGCAGCTTACAAATGAAGTCATATCATCGCAGGAAATAATAAACAGGAACTATCATTTTCAAAGCGCTATAAGCTCAATTTTACAGTTCTCACTCGAACCTGTATCCCTTAATGAACAACTGGAGCATATACTGGACTCAATTCTTGCCATTCCTTTTTTATCCAGAAAATCAATGGGATGCATATATCTTATTGAGCAAGAGCCTGAAGTCCTCGTGATGAAAGCTCAACGCGGCATGCCCAAACCTTTGCAGGATCTATGTGCGAGAATTCATTTTGGTGAATGTCTCTGCGGACTGGCTGTTTCCGAACGTAAAGTCGTATTTTCTGAATGTACTGATGAGCGTCATGAAAAAAGACATGAACACATTATGCCGCCTTACGGCCATTATTGTGTTCCAATAATATCCGGAGAAAAAGTTCTCGGTGCAATGAATTTATATCTGGAAGAAGGGCATAGACGAGATCCTGATGAGGGAGTTCTGCTGTCTTCGGTAGCAGATACACTGGCGGGAGTCATTGAGCGCAAACAGGTTGAACAGGAAAAAAAGAAACTGAAGGAACAACTGGTCCAGGCTGAAAAACTCTCCGCCCTCGGAAGACTCGCAGCAAATGTTGCTCATGAGATAAGAAATCCTCTCACATCAATAGGAGGCTATGCGAGAAGATTGGACAAGAAAGTTTTGACTGGTACAAAGGAAAAAGAATATGCAGAAATAATAATCACAGAAGTAAGCAGACTGGAGAGGATTTTGAAAAATGTCCTCACCTATTCAAGAGAAGACCGGCTCAATTCAGGCTATTACGATATAAGCGAGATAATCGATGAATCGATAAAAGCTTATGAAATTATATGCAAAGAAAGGTCTATCGCAATAGAGAAATCTATCGACGATATTCAAAATATCTTATTAGATAAGGATAAGGTGATAGAAGTAATCAATAACCTTATGTCCAATGCAATTGATTCTATGCTGAACGGCGGAACTGTGGCAATTAAGTCCTGTAAAGAGATGTTTCATGGCAGACCATATTTGCTGGTTAAGATAAGCGATACCGGCCAGGGCATCCCTGAAGATAAGGCAAAAATGATCTTTGAACCCTTCTTTACTACAAAGATATTGGAACAGGGAACGGGATTAGGTTTAGCAATCTGTAAAAAAATCATGGAAGACCATGGAGGTTTTATCAGGTTTGAAAGCAGAGTTGGCGAAGGATCAACATTTAGTCTTTATTTTCCAGGAGAACGCGGAGATCTATATCAATACAGCCGTCAGCAAGGGATACAAACTGATAAAAAAACTCCTGACAGCTGATATGGTTGCTGTAACCGGGATTAATTTAAGAAAGGGGGGTTGCCAGTCACGTGTTTTAATGAGATAATGGCATTGCAAGGGGTCACTTTTCCTGATTTCATGTAAGGATGTGAGATACATGGCACAGGACCAAGTATGCAAAATGACAGTCAGGATCAAACGCATTGATTTTACTTCTTCTTATAAAGGATTAAATTATGAAAAAGACCCCGATGTTCATTCCTA
>CAYFYW010000286.1:0-1514 GCA_964347425.1 uncultured Nitrospirales bacterium | reverse complement strand
ACTCAGGAATGAAGTTCTTCGTCCTTCGGTAGCTGGAAATTGGAATTTATTTGGAATATGTAATTTGTAATTTGTAATTTTACCCTGAAGAATCGGGTTTTTTTTGACATTTGAGCTCTCACGATTTATTGATATTCCTGATTCATTTCCGAGTTGGTTTCTCAACCGAGGTATGCGTAAAAAGAGTCTTTTTTTCCTTGGACGCGGCGCCTATAAACGATCTGAAAACAGGATGGGGTTCTAATGGTCTT
The DNA here is from genome assembly GCA_964347425.1 of uncultured Nitrospirales bacterium. Classification (GTDB taxonomy): domain Bacteria; phylum Nitrospirota; class Thermodesulfovibrionia; order UBA6902; family BMS3Bbin08; genus CAYFYW01. Next base: position 1,263 of record CAYFYW010000286.1, on the reverse strand, counting down.
GACTTAAATTCAGGGTGGAACTGACAACCAAAAAACCATGGATGATCTTCTATCTCGATTATCTCCACCAGTCGTTCATCAGGACTTACGCCGCTTATTTTCAGTCCCTTTTTAACGAGAATATCCATAAATGAGTTATTGAATTCATATCTGTGTCTGTGTCTCTCGGATATTTCCTTGACACCGTACGCCTCATACGCAAAAGAATCTTCGCTCAGGAGACAGGGGTAAGCACCAAGCCTCATGGTACCCCCCTTAGCAGAAGTAATATCCCGCATCTCCATTTTTTGGGTTCTAAAGTTGTACCACTCCTCTATTAAATAGATAACAGGATAAGGGGTATTCGGATCAAATTCAGAACTGTTTGCTCCCTCAAGGCCACATACATTGCGGGCAAATTCAATTACAGCACACTGCATGCCGAGACATATACCTAAAAATGGAATTTTTTTCTCTCTGGCATATTGTATTGCCTCTATCTTTCCTTCAATTCCCCTCTCTCCGAACCCTCCGGGAACAAGAATACCATCGACGTCAGAAAGAAACTTTTCAGCACCTGATTTCTCTATCTCTTCTGCATCAATCCAGTGGATGTTTACTCTGACATTGTTTGCTATTCCACCGTGGACAAGGGCTTCATTAAGACTTTTATAGGAGTCCTTTAGCCCCACATATTTCCCTATTAATGCAATAGTTACTTCACCCCCTGGATTTTTGATCCTTTTGATAACATCCATCCACATTTTCAGTTCCGGTTCTTCTGTTGAGAGCGAAAATCTCGCTGCAATTAACCTGTCGAGCCCTTCCTGCCTCAGTATGGCCGGAATCTCGTAAATGGAATCTACATCTCTGGCTGTAATAACCGCGTCTACATCAAGATTACAATGCAGGGCTATTTTCTTTTTTAAAGATTCGGATAATGATCTGTCTGTACGGCATAACAATATATCGGGCTGAATACCAATTGCCCTTAGTTCTTTTACGCTGTGTTGCGTGGGCTTGGTCTTAAGCTCACCCGATGTATTTATATAGGGAATCAACGTTAAATGTACATAAAGGACATTATTTCTTCCGACATCATATCTGAACTGTCTTATAGCCTCTAAAAAAGGCAGGCTCTCGATGTCGCCGATCGTACCACCTATTTCCACCAGTACGATATCAAAACTGTCTGAAACAGATTTAATAGCATTTTTTATTTCATCGGTTATATGAGGGACTACCTGTACTGTGTCTCCAAGATAATCACCCTTTCTTGCTGTG
>CAYFYW010000285.1:0-4029 GCA_964347425.1 uncultured Nitrospirales bacterium | reverse complement strand
AATGTACTGAAAGGGGATATGAGCTTTGTTGGACCCCGTCCTGATGTTCCCGAAATAGTAAACAGCTACACCACCGAGATGCGACGCATACTTGATGTCCGGCCGGGTATCACAAGTATCGCCTCGTTGTACCTTCATTATGAAGAAAAATTGCTGGCCAGAGCACACTGTCCCGACAGGGCGTACGAGCTTATATTCATCCCGGCCAAGATAAAGCTTGCAATGGAGCATGTCAACCGGCGGTCTCTTTTATTTAATTTCAAGATTCTCCTTTTAACAGTCTGGTCACTTACCTGCGAAAGGATATGGCACGGGAAGGAACATCCTGTAATTGAAGAGATAAAATATCAGATATTTGAGCTAAACAGAAGGACAGAGGAGAACAGGCCCTTCTGTTCACCGCCATGAAAAAAACAGTACCGATAATTCTCCCGACTTTAGTCGATTACAGGTCTGTCGAAAAAGAATTCCGCGAGGTCCGGGACTCCGGGCAGGTTACAGTTTCAAAATATACCGAGCTTTTTGAGAAGCAGGTCTGCAGAACGCTGGGAGTTAAAAATGCAATCGCTGTATCGAGCTGCACATCCGGCCTCATATTGGCAGTCAAGGCGCTGGATTTAAAAGGCGAGGTAATTGTTCCTGCATTTACCTTTGCAGCAACAGCACACGCACTTGCCTGGAACAAGATTACACCGGTTTTTTGCGACTCCGAGAAAGGCACGTACAATATTGATGTCAAAAAAGTTGAGCCGCTGATAAACGGAAAAACCTCAGCAATCATGCCTGTCTATATTTTCGGGGTTCCGCCGAGAATCACGGAACTGGAAAAGCTCGCCAAAAAATATAACATGAAGCTCCTCTTTGATTCTGCACAGGGTCTTGGAGCGAGATATAAAGGCAGATTGGCAGGGGGCTTCGGTAATGCCGAGGTCTTCAGTATGAGTTCCACAAAGGTTGTCACCTCAATCGAGGGGGGGCTTGTCACAACCGGCGATGACGACCTTGCAGGCAAAATCAGGCAAATGCGGGATTATGGAAAAAGTTTTGATGGTGAGGGCATGGATTACGTGGGCCTGAGTGCACGGATGAGCGAGTTTCATTCTATTATAGGGATGCGGAATTTTTCAAAGATGGAACAGCTGATTAAAAGGAGAAAGAAACTGATCGCCCATTATAAAAAAAATCTGGAAGATGTTAAAGGCATCTCTTTTCAGAAGATACCTTCATGTTCAGAATCAACAGGTAATTATAAAGTCATATTTATAGATGAAAAAAAAGCAAGGGCTACGAGGGACGAAGTCTATCAATTTATGAAAGAAAAACGCATACAAACAAAAAAATACTTTTATCCGGCTTTGCACATGCAGAAGGCTTATGCTCAATTCAAAAAGAAATATCAGGGGCTGCTTCCTGTTGCAGAAAAGGCCTCAAAAGAGGGATTGGCCCTTCCCCTTTACAGCCACATGAACAGGAAAATAGTATCCAGGGTCTGTACCGAGTTAAAAAAGATTCTGTAGCATTGAAGGAACATGAAAATAATCCCCTCACGGCCCTTTACCAAAGGTCGAAACGACCCGATTCCGAGGGGAATACAAAAGAGGGAAAATTAATTTATGTGGACTACTTCTGTTGGTTTTATTAGTATAGTCTCTCAATTAGCCCGAATAATGCATTTATAAAACAACTCAGCCATACAGATTTAATAGCCACAGAGGTCACAGAGATAACAGAACATATTTAATTTATTTTTTTTGAATTTAAACTCTTTGTTCTCTGGTATGTACCACCCTGTACCAGATGGTACATGGTGCCATACGGTACATACCTCTGTACCTGCCCGGTTATTTGTTTACTATTTTACGCGGGTTAATTGAAGTTTTTGAGTTAAACACAAATGGCGCGGTTTAGATGTTTTTCGTCGCAGAGAGAGAGGCGGCATGAATAAACGCAGACGAAGCTGGCAGGAAAATGTGGTTTTTGCAGCAGATATATTTGTCGTAATCTTTTCTTATGTCGCTGCATATTTTATCCGGTTTGAAGGACTGCCGGATGAAAAATATCTGTCTATGATGATAAAGGGCCTGCCTTTTGTCCTGGCTGTCAGGATGGCAGCGCTTGTTTATTTTAGACTTCATAGAAGTATATGGCGTTATGCCAGTACCAGAGATTTAGCCCAGATATTAAAAGCTGCAAGCACAAGTTCGGTATTTATTGTGGCAGTGGCGATGGTATTACAAATCGGTCATCCGCGCTCTATATTTATAATCGACTGGTTGTTGCTTGTAATGGGGCTAAGTGGGATAAGATTCGCTATCCACCTTACAAGACCTATTCGATGGCGGCAGAAAAACGGAAGCGTTCGACAGAAAAAAGTTCTTATTGTGGGAGCGGGTGATGCCGGCGAAATGATATTAAGAGAGATTATTTACCGCTATTTTAACAATTATGAAGTGGTTGGGCTAATAGATGATGACCCCGGGAAATTCTCGAAATTCATCCACGGGGTTAGAGTATTAGGCGCCAGCCCGGATATTCCGGAAGTTGTTAAAAACAAGAACGTCGAGGAGATTGTTATTGCTATTCCATCACTGAAACCCGACCAGATGCGCAATATTGTAGATTATTGTATAAAAAGCGGGGCAAAATACAGGACAGTTCCAAGGATCTACGATCTGGTCAACGGAAGCGTGAAGGTAAAGGAATTGCGTGAGGTAAAACTTGAGGATCTCCTTCGAAGAGATGAGGTCCTTTTAAACAGACAGCGGATAGGAAGCTACATTAATGGAAAACGTGTGCTTATTACCGGTGCAGGCGGTTCAATAGGCTCTGAGCTGTGCAGGCAGGTAGCGAGATTGGCGCCCCAGAGACTGATTCTCTTTGAAAAATCAGAAAGAGCGCTGTTCTACACAGATATGGAACTCGGACAAATTTCTGAAGATTTAAATAAGATTCCCCTTATAGGCGATATATGTGACAGAAAGAGGGTAAAAGAGGTGTTTTCAGAGCACAGACCCCAGATTATCTTTCATGCAGCAGCCCACAAGCATGTTCCACTTATGGAAAGCAATCCTATGGAGGCAATCAAGAATAATGTTTTCGGGACAAAAGTTATGGCCGGGGAATCTCTGAATGCCGGTGTTGAAAAATTCATTATGCTTTCTACCGATAAGGCAGTCGCCCCATCGAGTTTTATGGGGGTCTCGAAAAAAATCGCAGAGATGTATGTGAGCGCCATTGCAGGAAAAGGCAGTACAAAGTTTATTGTCGTGAGATTCGGCAATGTTCTTGGCAGTGAAGGAAGCGTTATACCCATATTCAAAAGACAAATAGAAAAAGGAGGTCCTGTTACGGTAACGCATCCCGACATGAGAAGGTATTTTATGACCATACCCGAAGCAGCGGGGCTCGTTATGGAGGCTGGATTTATGGGTCATGGAGGAGAAATATTTATCCTTGAGATGGGCACTCTGGTAAAGATAGTTGACGTTGCCAGAGATCTAATAAGACTTTCAGGTCTGGAGCCGGATAAAAATATAGAGATTGTATACACCGGGCTCAGACCAGGGGAAAAAATGTATGAGTCTCTTGTTGCAGATGGAGAGAAATTAACAAAAACCCGCCATGATAAGATAATGGTCCTTGAATCCGGGAGGCAGAATGAGCAGATAATCTTTGAATTCGTGCAGAGACTTGAGGAATTGTCTAAAAACGGCAGCGTAAAGGCGTCTCTGACAGATGAGCTAAAAGAAATTGTGCCGGGTTATAAGCCGGGGTATTATTTTTGACGACCAGACGAAAAGCAATTATATACTGGGGTATCACCCTGGGTTATATGGGAATTATTTTTTTTGTTTCCTCACTTTCTGGTCATATCCTGCCTTTCTCCATACAGGGTTTTGACAAAATTTTTCATGCAGGCATCTATACTATCCTGGCCTGTCTGATTTACCTCTCTTTTATGAAGAGCGGAATGAGGAAACATGTCTTTCTCATCTCATTTATTTTTGCTGCCATTTATGGCATCACCGA
>CAYFYW010000284.1:0-12792 GCA_964347425.1 uncultured Nitrospirales bacterium | reverse complement strand
ATGGATCTGCCCGCAGCACTAATGTAGTCTTCTTTCCATACAGAAGCTGCCTTTATTATTTCCCCCATTTTTTCTTCAGACCAGACATACCCCGAGTTCTTCAAAGTGTTTCCAAAGTATTTCTCAATAACTAAATTCTCCCTGAATGCAATACTGCTCTTTTCAGCTTTTTTATCCTGTTCAATTGTTTCTGTAAGGTCGTCAAAGTTGCTGGCTCTCCGGGAAAGGTGTATGAGAAATTCGTACAAAAAAGGATTAGTATTGGGGCTGTAAATCTCGGTTAGTTCTTCGTGTATCTCTTCCGTACTTATATCAGGGGGCAAAATTTTTCCATAAGACTCGCCATGTGTAAGATCAATCTCACGTAATTCCTCCAAAGTTAGGCGTGAGTAGAAGATTCCGATTTCCGGGTCTTTATGTTTATAGCCGAATTCTGTCATGGGTTCTTCATGTCGTAACCACGATAATGTATTAATTGTGTCTGTGTAACCTTTTACTGAACTCGGTGTATTAGAAAGACAGAGTCCGAGAAAAATAAGATTTACGGTGATAATCCCGACCAGCATTTTGACTGAAAACTTCTTTACAGGCTCAGATATACGTTTGGGTTTAACTCCTTTCCAGATGGCGAGTTGAAAAATACTGCCGGCCAGCGTGTTTAGTACGACATCTCCGAAACCCCAGTATCTCCGTGGCATCATCCACTGCAAAAATTCGTCTGTGGTACCGGCAAGCAAAACAAATAACACAGCTGTTATGTATATTGTCCGGTCCCGGATTCTATGGCTTAATGCCTTAAACAGGAAATAAGACAGCAGCCCGTACTCGAGCAGGTGAATTGCCTCCTCCGGGTATTTTTTGAGATGGATAGTCAAATAGACGTATAATCCGGTGCAGATAAAAAGCCAGATGTATTGAGAGACCTTTTTTACCTTCAGCTTAAGAATAAAAAAATAAAGAAGTGTGGCTAATCCGCAGACGACAACAAAAAGAGCGAAATAGGTAAAAAATTCACGCCCGACTTTATCATAGATAAATTTCTGGATAATACGGGCAACCGGGACTGTGGAAAAAATTCCAATACTGCATAACAGAACCCAGAGCCAGAGTTTCCAGTCCCAACTTTGAATATCCGTTTTGGTGTTTATTTTTACTCCTATCCTGTGAAGTTTACGTAAGTCTGATAATTGAATTATTTTTCCACACTAATTGTATAACTTCTTCCCCCTGTTATGAGCACCGTGTTTCCGTTCAGGTCGGTTCTATAAATTTCTGTGCCGGTTTGTTTTAGCCGGGTTAAGACCTGCTGATGGGGCTGTGCATTTTTATTTATCCCGCCGACGGAAATTATCGCTATTTCAGGCTTGACACTCTTCAAGAAATCATAGGAGCACGAATCGTTTTCACCGTGATGGCCGACTTTGAGGATCTGGCTTGTTAGTTTAGCCCCGTATTTAAGAAGTCGTCTTTCGCCTAACTCTTCCAGATCGCCTGCCAGAAGGGCTCGTATGTCCCCGTAAGACAATCTTAGTACAATTGAATCGTTGTTTCTGCTCCCTGTCGGGGGAAGAAGGGGATTCAGTACCTCTATACTGACATCGCCGAAAAGAAATTGTTCCCCGGCTTGCAGGATATTATATTTCGGGAGGTCCCCACGAACGTGTTTGATATAATCACCGTAAATGTTGCTTGTAAAGTTGCTAAAGCCGTTATCATGAAAATTACCGACTTTAAACTCTGACAAGATACTGAAGATTCCCCCTATGTGGTCTTCATCAGGATGTGTGAAAATCAAATGATCAATTTTCTGAATGTCCAGGGATTTCAGGTACTTAACAATTTTTGGCCCTGCAGAGGGACTGCCGACATCGATCAATATATTTTTGCCGTCAGGAAGATTAATGAATATGCAATCACCCTGTCCGACATCTAAGAAGTGTATCGTAAGGTCGTCATCTGCCTCTTCACGCGAAGAGTGGGCAATATGTGCAGCAAAAACACAGAGGAATGTTGTGGCGATAATGGAAACGAAAATAAAGACGTGTCTACGACTCATATTCTTCACCTCCTTCTTGGCCTACCTGAAGTGGCCATGAACCGCCTGTCCAAGCGATATCCCGCCGTCGTTCGGGGGAACGAGCTGGTGTATGAGAGGGGTAAACCCCCTTTCCTTCAGTCTGCTGAAGGCTTTTTCAAGAAGGATAGTATTTTGAAAAACCCCTCCTGAAAGCACAACGTTTGAGATCCCTTTTTCTTCTTGCAATGTCTCTGAAACAGAGGTAATAATATCAACAATTGTATTATGAAATTTTCTTGCGATCGCCTCCTCTGTTATACCTGATTTTAAATCCTTAACTATATTTTCAATCATGGGTCTCTGGTCAATAATAGCACTTTCAATAACAAACGGGTACGAGTCTGTTTCATTCGATTTAAGAGCAAGCTGTTCCAGTGCTATTGCAGCCTGAGCGTGATAGGAGACTTTGTGCTTTAAGCCGATTATAGATGAGACACCGTCAAAAAGCCTTCCCATGCTTGTCGTAACGGGTGAGTTAACATTTTTCTTGATCATATCAATGAAAAATTGTCTTTCTTCTTTAGGTATTCGAAGGAATCCACTGTCCATCACCTTTTCACCAAGAGTCTCATATAAAAGGGATAATGCGGCCCTGCATGGTTCTTTTACAGCCTTATCGCCTCCTGGCAGTCTGAAAGGATGCAGATGAAGCACCCTTTTAAAACTTCTGTACGAGGCTGTCAATACTTCACCACCCCATATAGTTTTATCAATGCCATACCCTGTACCATCAAAGGCGAATCCTGTTACCTCTGCATCTTCAGGCATATCGTTTTCAATCATGCATGACAGGGTGTGCGCAAAATGATGCTGGACCTTGATCAGTTTATCTTTAAAGTGCCTTTCTCCGAATTTCGTGCTGTAATACCCGGGGTGCAAATCTGAGATCACAATTTCGGGTTTGATCTCAAATAATCTTAGAAAATCATGTATTGTTTCTTCATAAAACTCCGTGGCAAGCGGGGTGTCGAGATCCCCTATATGCTGTGATATGAATACTTTATTATCGACACCAAGAGCAACGGTGTTGTTCATATAAGGTCCCAGTGCCAGGACAGGTCTTTTAAAGATGAAAGGAACGGCAACCGGAAGCGGCGCAAAACCACGTGAACGTCTTACCGGAACCTGTCTCTTTGCCATGATGTGAACGACTGAATCATCACATCTTCTGACTACCTCTCTATTGTGAGAGAGAATGTAATCTGCTATGTTTTTCAGCCGTGCAAAGGCATCTTTTTCATCCTTTACAATGGGCTCGTCAGTCATGTTGGCACTTGTAGCTATTACAGGTTTTTTTAATTTTCGCAAAATTATTTGATGTAACGGCGTATAAGGCAAGAAAGCTCCGACGGTACTATTGTCAGGCGAGACCGAGTCTGCAAGAACGGTTGAATCTTTTTTATTTACAATTACAATAGGCCTTTCAATTGAGGTTAAGGCCCGTTCTTCAAGCAGGCCTATGTGAGCCTCGTCTCTTACTGAAATGAGATCGGGAAACATCACAGCCATAGGCTTTTCTTCTCTAAACTTCCTCTTTCTGAGCCTGCCCACAGCTTTTTCATTTGTTGCATCGCACAAAAGGTGATATCCGCCAATGCCCTTTAGAGCAACAATACTGCCTTTATGTATAATGTCTATGACTTTTTCAATTGCCTCATTCTTTCCACATATTAATTCCCCTTCAAGGTCATAAAGGCTTACTGACGGACCGCATACAGGACATGCATCGGGCTGCGCATGGAATCTCCTGTCCTGGGGGAGAAGATATTCTTTTTTACATTCCGGACACATCGTGAATACGCTCATTGATGTGTTCTTTCTGTCATAGGGTAAATTTTGTATGATGGTAAATCGCGGTCCGCAGTTTGTACAGTTTGTAAATGGGTACATATATCTTCTGTCTTCGGGGTCGTTAATATCTTTTAAACACTCCTCGCAGACAGCTATGTCAGGAAGGACAGAAGCTTTTTTATCTCCACGTTCTTTACTTTTTCTTATCTCAAAATCTTTGAAACCGATTTCCCGAAGGAACGAATGCTGAAGGCTGTATACCTTGGAAAGGTCGGGTTTTTCCTTGTCCACCCTTATCAAAAACTCGTCTAATTTTTCCTTTCTACCTTCAACCTCAATCAATACACCGGATGTATCATTCAGGACATATCCTCTAAGCCCGATTTCCTCTGCCAGCCTGTACACAAAGGGTCTGAACCCCACACCCTGAACAAGTCCTGTAATGCTGATTTTTAACCTCATGTTAATGAAAACTCATCTCGATCTACTACGTTTAATAATATCAAGTGCCTGATTGAGCTTAAGAGTGAGTTCCCTAGCCTTTTCCTGCAGTTCTTCACTGAGATGGCTGACTTTGTCTGGATGAGATTTACTGATTTTTTCTTTATACGCCTTATTTATTTCTTCCCATGAGGCATTGGGATCAACACCCAACAATACGCAGGCCTCATCTAAAGTAACGGGTTTTTGAGATTCAGCTCCGGTATTTTGTCGATATTTACTATAGGATTGCGATTTCCCGTGGGAATAAGAATAATACCGTTGTCGCTGTTTTTTCTGTTTTGAGATTTTGTACAACAGGTAAAATAATACGCCTGTCGCAATAAGGTCATCTAAGAAAAGCGGGTGTGCATCCAATGGGCTTAAAATATAGATAGCCAGTAATATCAATAAGAAGTAGTATACGAGATTACTCATTCAATCCTGTCTCCCCGAATCCCTGGGTATTTTATCTGTGCTTGCTGATGGTTGATTGATAATTCAACTTCATCTGCTCTTACATTTGTGCCAAGCGAATTCCATTCAGGGTCTTGACGCAATGGGGCTGTAGCCGCTTCATCCTTATCAGTATTTGCATAACAGTACATACATGAGTGTGCACAGGTGTCGTATGTCCCTATGTCTACGCTTTTCGTGCAGGCACATTCTTTTCGCGTTGGAGATATATTAGCTTCAATTGAGGTATTGAAAATGTTCGAGAGATAATTTCCGTTAATGCAGCTTGCTTTTCTAATTTTCTCTGATAATAGGTAGTCGTTGCAGCAGGCATATATTTGCATACCGTATGTTTCAGCCACTTCAGCCAGCTTTAGTGCATATGCTTTTTTCCCTTCAGTTGGTAAATCAGCCAGAGGTTGTTGTATTTGCTGAAGATTTTTGGCAACTTTCTTATAAGGATGCGCAAAACTCACATAGCATTTCCTGGCGTAACCCTTGAGCATCTCGGCACATTTAACAAATCTTTCCTCGTGGGTTTCATAGGACAACTTATCCGTAATACAGATGGGATCAAATCGCCAGATTAATTGTTCAGATGAATATCTTGCGGTCAAGAATATGAAATCTCTTATGGCATCCCTGTAATCAGGGGTGTTAAATTCCAATTCCCTGTTTGCTGTAACAGTAAAGTGAAAGAAAAGATTTGTTGTAGTTTTTTCTATTATGTCCAGTTTATCAAGAAGAGGGGAAAAATTCTTTGACCAGAATACTATCGCGCCGACATTTTTCACTTTTAATGATATCCGGGTCCATTTTTTTGTAAAAGGGTGTTGAACGTACACGAAACCCGCCTTCAGCCGGTTAATAAACCAGTCTGAATAAAATGCCGGTATGTCAGTCCGTCTGCTTGCCGAGATTACGCTTTTCATTTGTCCAAAACATTAAACTGTCTTCTCCTAAAATTATACTGTCAGACATTCTCCGATACCGACAGACTTTTCTGTTTGATTCGTAACAGACATGATAACGGTATCTGAGAACATATTATTATAACCCAAAGGAGGCAATTAACCACAGGATGTAAAGAGATTCTACGTCCTGCGGTTAATTGCAGTTTTTGGTTTAACAGAGCAAATACCACCCTAACAAGTATGTTCCCATAAAACAATTCCAGTATGTGGCTGATTTTTCACCTTAAACCGCCAATCACATAATGTGTATCATTCCTCAGGAATTGAATTACGGAAGAATTTCCATCTTGAAATTACTTTACCATGGAAAAAAGAAATCCTTCCTTGAATTACTGAAAAATGTCTGAAAAAGAGTATAATATAAGCTAGTTGTGTCTACTTTCCAAAATTAAATGTAAGCAGCTTTTTTTCTCTGTTGTTTCCGGTAATTGGAAAAAGGGAATAAATAACAGAGATAACCCTAAACAAAATAGTCACATGCTGTTTAACAACATCAGGACAAAGCTTACCCTTTACTTCTGCATAGTATTTGTTATCAGTCTGTCTGTTATTGAATTTACTGACATCGCTGGTATCCCCTTCACTCCTCATACAGGTTCTTTTCGGCAGCAGAAGGCTGAGGCATTAAAAAATTTAAGCCTCATAGCAGACCTCAAAAAGGAGCGTCTCATGCGGTGGCTTGAAGAAAGGAGAGACGACATCAAGGTTCTATCAGAAAACAACCTGATAAAGACCTATGTTTCAGAATTTTACACGAAATTCTCCCAAGAAATCACGGGTGGTTCAGATGACAAGGAACTCTGGTCAAAGGTGAGGAAAGAAAGAACATACCAGGATCTGATTCAACATTTATCTCTCGTTAAAAGTACTTATGGTGTATATGAAAAAATCCATGTTATCAGTTTTCCCCAAAAAGTGATTATAGCTTCATCCAATGAAAACGACGTTGGGAAAATACATGGCTTTGATGAACTTTATTTAAGTTCACCGGTACTGGACCGTACCTTCATATATTTAGAACAAGACCCCGTCTCCGGATTTCCTATTTTGGATATTTCTTTCCCCCTTAAATTTTCTCAAAAAATAGCTGCTGTCTTGGAAATGCATGTAAACGTGGACGACATTATCGGGCCATTACTCCATACAGGAAAAGGATTGGGCGATAGCGGAGAAGCACTTCTTGTAAACAAAGACGTTAGGGTTATTACATCGCTCAAACACCCCTTGCAAGACGGAAGCATCGCAACTCCGATGGAGTACAAAATACATGCAATGCCAGCGGAACTCGCCGCACATGGAGAGGAAGGAATAATCGAGACAAAAGACTATCGAGGCAAACAAGTACTAGCAGCATACCGTCACATTCCCGTGACTTCCGAGATGGGCTGGGGGATGGTGGTAAAACGTGACCGTGAAGAATTGTTAGCACCGATGAAGAAAGGAGTATTTTTCTCCCTTCTGTCCGGGCTGATTGGTCTTATCATCATCATCGGGCTCACCATCGTCATTGCAAGGAAATTATCCCGCCCCATAGAGTCCATGAGCCGGGTTGCGAAGGAAGTTGCCGAAGGCAATTTTGATGTACAGGCACCGGTTGAAAGCTCTGACGAGATAGGTGTCCTGACTGTTACGTTTAACTCAATGATAAGGCGCATAAAGAGCTGGGGCAAAGAGTTGGAAAAGCAGGTAGGGAAGCGTACAGAACAGCTCAATGCTGCCAATACAGAGCTGACCAGGGAAATTATCGAACGCAGGCAGATGGGAAAAAAGCTGCAAGTCAGTGAGAACCGGTTCCGCACCATGGTTGAGAACATACCTGGTGTAGTTTACCGCTGCAAAGTGGAGCGACCGTGGAGAGTTGATCACATCAGCGAGGCTGTTTTGTTCTTAACCGGTTATCCTGCCAGGGATTTTCTTGATGGTCAGACTCTGAACTATGGAGACCTCATTGTGCCCGAGGATATTGAAGAAGTGGAGCGGACGGTAAATGAAGGGGTAACTAACCGCCGGTCGTATGAAATTGAATACAGAATCCGTCACAGGGATGGTACTATTCGGTGGGTATATGAAAAAGGGAGAGCTGTGTACAAAGACGATGGCAACCCCCTCTGCCTTGATGGTGTGATCATTGACATTTTAGAGCGTAAAAAGGCGGAAGAAGCCCTGATCCGCAGTAAGGCTGAATTTGAGGCCATGTTCAACTCAACACCGGAAGCAGTGGTTCTTACAGATACCGGTCGCCGCATCATTATGACAAACCCTGCAGTGAAGTCAATTTTTGGCTACACCAGCGACGAACTTCGTGGTAAAACTACTGAAATACTGTATGCAAAAAAGACAGACTACGAGCAACAGGGTAGACAACGCTTTAATATTCAGGCTTCACTTCATCCAGAGCCGTATGATATGGAGTATCGCCGCAAGGATAACACTATTTTTATCGGTGAAACTCTAGGGACCAAAGTACAAGACGCGGAAGGAAATACTGTCGGTTTCACAGGAATTATTCGTGATATTACTGAAAGAAAGCAGTTTGAAGAAGAACAGTTCCGGTTAAAACAGAGGCTTAAGTCCCAATGGGAAATTGTCTGTCTGGTTGACGCGGATCAAAAAACTGTTTCCGAACTTGTTCTGTCGCAAATTGTGAGTATGACACAGAGCAAATACGGTTTTTACGGTCATCTGAATGATGACGAGAGCATCCTCGTAATGCCTTCATGGTCAAAAGGGGTAATGGAAGACTGTGCAATTCTGGGAAAAAATCTTGAATTTTATGTTGAAAATTCAGGATTGTGGGGGAATGCAGTCCGTGAAAGAAGGTTACTGATTATAAATGATTACAACATGGAATTCCCAAACAAGAAGGGAATCCCCGAGGGACATGTCCCGATAAGGAGATTAATGGTCGTCCCCATTTTCAGGCATAACCGCATTGTCGCCGTCGGGGCTGTTGCCAACAAGGGTGCAGACTATACCGAAAAAGACGCAGAACATGTAAGCACTTTTTTACATAGCGCACAGTTAATTATTGACAAAAGGCATGCCGAAGAGGAGCTGAGAAAACATCGTGAAAAACTGATTGATATGGTAGAAGAGCGCACAGTGGATCTGAGAACTATCAATGAAGAACTTGAAAACGAGATTAAAGGACGTAAGCAGATTGAAGAACAGTTAAAACTCATGGCACTTTTCGCCGAACTTGACCCTTCACCTGTTCTTCGTTTTGACAGAGACAGTAAGGTACTCATGGCAAATCAATCTGCTGTTGAAATACTGGGCAAAGGGGTCCTGATAGAGAAACCCGTGACCTCTGTCGTACCGGGAATTAACAAATTTGATCTTCTTGCCTGTATAGAGCAGGGTACAATTATTTCTCATACTGCACAGATAGGTGACAGACGTTTTCATTTTACGTTCAGGGGCCTGCCGGATCTCGGCATCGGACAAATCTATGGAAGCGACATTTCCGAGCTGGAGCGGGCAAAAGCAGATACCATTCGTGCCAGCCATCTTGCATCACTCGGTGAACTTGCTGCAGGTGTTGCTCACGAAATAAACAACCCTATCAACAGCATCATGAATTATGCCGAGATGCTGACGATTGAAGAGATGTCTCGGGGTAGGGAGCAAGAAATTGCCAGCCGGATCACAGGAGAAGGTAATCGCATCGCAAAAATTGTAAAGAGAATTATTTCATTTGCGCGGGAAAGTAAAGAGGAAACGGATCCGAGTAGAATTGATGACATAATTTACCATACCCTTACCCTCGTTGAAAAGCAAATAGAAAATGAAGGCATAAAGCTTATCATGAACATTTCTCCGGATTTGCCTGAAATCATTGCACAGCCACAGCGGATTGAACAGGTATTTTTAAATATCATCAGTAACGCACGACATGCCCTTAACCAAAGATATCAAGAAGCAAACAAAGACAAAATACTAGAGCTCTCCGGAGGGGAAATATCGGTGAACGGCCGTCAATATATACAGATAACATTTCACGATCATGGTACAGGCATGCCTTCAAATATCATGGATAAGATATTGAACCCGTTTTTTACAACTAAATCAAGCAACGAAGGGACAGGTCTGGGGTTAAGCATCAGTGATCGTATTATCCGTGACCATGATGGCAATATAAAAATTGACAGTGTCAAGGACGAATTCACCAAAGTCATAATACAATTGCCCGTAAGGGGTTAGTTTATGAGAGAAAAAATTCTTGTTGTTGACGATGAGGAAGGCATTCGATATACATTTGAAACGTTTCTTGTTTATGAAGGGTATTCGGTAAGAACGGCAAAGAATTATGACGAGGCTCTATATTTGATCACGGAGACGGAATTCGATGTAATATTTGCAGATATCATTTTAGGAGATATAAGCGGGATTGAAATCCTGAGGGAAGTCAGAAAAAGAAATATTTACTGCCCGGTGATTATTATTACCGGACAACCCGATATCGACACAGCCGTTGAAGCGGTACGGTTAGGTGCGTTCGATTATATTGCCAAACCGGTACAACGTAAAAAATTGCTGCATGTCGCCCAATTGGCCTTACATCTCAAGAAAGTAACAGATGAAAGGGAAAAGTACCGCTTAAACATCGAAGCAATATTCAAAAGTGTCAAGGACGCAATTATTACTTTAGATAAGGAGTTGTCAGTACTCGAAATAAATGAGTCAGCCAAAAAGATTTGTGGTGTTGGCCGCGATTCAATTGGCAGGAATTTTCATACGATCCAGACAGACTGTAACCTCAGGTGTCTAGAATCGGTAAGGAAAACTATTGATCAAAAACAGTCCGTTGAGTCCTGCCGAACCGAATGTCAACGCAATAACCGGTCGCGACAGGTTGTAACAATAAGTACTTCCCCCCTTCTCAACAACAATGGTGTCTTTTCAGGAGCAGTCATGGTTGTAAAAGACGAAACCCGTCTTAACGACCTCGAGCGAAACCTGGAAGAGCGCAGACATTTCCACAATATCATAGGACAGAACGATTCCATGCAAAAGATATATTCACTGATAGAAGATTTAGCCGATGTTCCGACTACAGTTTTGATAACCGGCGAAAGCGGAACCGGAAAGGAACTCGTTGCCGAAGCAATACATTACAGTGGAAGGCGTAGCGAAAAGCCTTTGATAAAGGTAAACTGCTCGGCACTTTCAGAGAATCTCCTTGAAAGCGAACTCTATGGACATGTAAAGGGAGCGTTTACCGGTGCAACTCAAAATAAAGTGGGCCGGTTTGAACTTGCAAACGGGGGAACGATATTTTTAGATGAAATCGGTGACATATCACACAGGATCCAGATTAAGCTGTTAAGAGTGCTTCAAACAAATGAGATTGAGCGAGTGGGAGATTCTACTCCGATCAAGACAGACGTCAGGATTATAGCGGCAACAAATCAAAATCTCAGAAAGAAGATCGGACGTGGTAAGTTCCGGGAAGATCTTTATTACCGACTGAAAGTTATTGAAATATATCTTCCTCCACTCAGAGATCGCCGGGAAGATATACTGCTCCTTGTTGATCATTTCATCAAAAAAATCAATAAGAAGTTAAACAAAGAAATCACAGGTATTTCAGGAGATGTTATGAAGTTGTTCGTGGATTATGACTGGCCAGGAAACATCAGGGAACTGGAGCATTCTCTTGAACACGCATTTATTCTGTGCCATCAGCCCGTTGTTGCTGTCGACAACCTGCCTAAAGAACTAAGAGATTCCTCAAGGGCCAAAGCTTTTCCCTATACCCAGAAGGGCGTGGATGATTCCCAAGTTATACTTCGCGCCCTTGAAAAAACTGGCTGGAATAAATCCAAGGCTGCCCGAATCTTGGGCATACATTTAAGGACACTGTACCGGAAAATTGAAAAGTATAATATTACAGAAGAGGATACCCCACTATAATCTGCATGCCATAGTTTTTTGACATGCCATAATTTTTTGACATGCCATAGTTTTTTGCAACGTTTCTAATAAATTTTTTATCATCTAAATAATGTTCAAGACCTCGCCAAAATTCCTCTCTATTATTATAAGCGGGATCAGAGCGTGACCTGGCATCTCTTCCATTCATAACTGCTTATCATTGTCCTGGCACGTTTCTTGATATGTTCATGCAGGAAGGAGACATCCATTGATTTATGAGACCCTCAAAAAAAGTGCTGTTTTTACTTCTTTACCATCTAGAGAGTTAGAGACGATAAGCACTCTTTTCAGAGAGCAAAGCTTCAATAGAAAAGATCATATCGTCTGGGAAGGAGACCCTTCAGATTGTTTCTATATCATATCCAAAGGAAAGGTAAAGGTGTTGAAACATACAGTAATTGGAAGGGAAATTATAATTGAAATCTTGTCAACAGGAGATATCATCGGTGATGTCTTTGTTTCAGGAGAAAAGTTTTTTTCAGCTTCTGCACAGGCAATACAGTCTGTTACTGCAGTTAGAGTTTGCCGTCAAAATCTTATAAAAATAATGGAGCAGTATCCAATCCTCAAACTTGAGATCGCAAGATATTTCAGTAACAGAATGAGAGATGCTTATGAAATGCTGGTAAATATTGCTACCGTAAGGGTTAAGAGACGAATAGTATTACTGCTTCTTAAACTTTCTGAAAAAATGGGTAGCAATATGAGTGGTTATAAAAGAATTGATTGTCATCTTACACGACAGGATATATCCGAAATGGTAGGTACAACAGTTGAAACATGCACACGCATAATGAGTAAATTTCAGAAGCAGGGCATGATTAAATCTTCTGATAAGAGAATAATGATAAATTCTGAAAACCTTAAAGAGTTTATTGAACTCTAGAAGCAATCTAAATATGGAGATATGGAGACAGGATTATTTACATATGCAGGTGAAACAGAAAAAATCTTTTCTTCACAGGAATTTCCCCATAGTGAAAAGGTTATAGATATGGAACTTAAAATTACTGACAACACCCTGAAGATTACCGATAAATGCAGAAAGGGATTTGTCTGTCTGTCGGGCAACGGGGA
>CAYFYW010000283.1:0-2370 GCA_964347425.1 uncultured Nitrospirales bacterium | reverse complement strand
CCTGGCACATCTGTTGCTGTCAATATCAGTAGAGCTCGGCGGCAGCCCGATACCCACCGGACAGGTTAAGTTACACTGCTGCCGCCACATTGCCGAAGGGCTCGAAGTAACGCAGCAATTAAACACAATAAGGAGCAGGATTATGACAGTCAACATTGAAGAGGAATACAGCGATTACATTTCTAATGGCTGGGAAAAGCTTTCATACATAACCAGGGACGTTTTCAAACTACACCGCCAACCCGAGCAAACATACAATGCCATATCGCTGTTATCGATGGAATTCCTCACCGACAAGCTAAGGAGCCTGGAAATACAGGATGCCGTACTCACCTGACCGAATACAAAACCCGCACTATGTCCAACCCGCAACTCGATTGTCTTAACAGCAGATTTTCAAATCTATTCGAATCTGAAACCGCATGTATCTTTGGTAACAAATTCCGATTCCGTCCGCGGATACTTTCTGCAATTCAGGGGACGAATCGGGTATATTTCACAATAGCTGCGGCCATCCTGCCGATATTTCAGGAAAGGGCAGACAAACGGCAGCTTGCAGCACTCACCGCAATTAATACACGCCCCCTTCCTTCTCTTTGAAACGGGCAATACTGAAGTAAGCGTCCTTTTTGTTTTTGCAACAAGTATATTTCCCGCCTGCTGCGTCATAATCTTATCTCCGACAGCTCCGCCTGCTCAGAATTATAACCGTCCATCAACAAGCCCGCCAACCTTAAAATACTTTTGTCCTGAGCAAAGGAGTTTACACTGAGCTTGAGAGTTTACCTTGAGCCTGAGAGTTTACACTGAGTGAAAGAGTTTACCCTGAGCCTGCCGAAGGGAAAATCATGATGCCTGCAAATCGAACGAACCACCTTACAAAAGAAGCCAGCTATCGAACAGACTAACTGGCTTCGGAGGAGGGTGATGGACTATCGCTATATATTAGGCGTAACAATACGGGTAAATGTTGAGTAACTTTTTTTCTGTGTAACCACCCCTCTGGAAGAAAAAACCGACTTTCGTACGTAAAAGTTAGCAAGCTAAATGCACTCAGGCACGCTCCTTTTGTCACCTTGAGCGCAGCACAGCGCACACCCCCTGTCATCTCGACTGAAGCGAAGCGAAATGGAGAGATCTGGCCCCCGAATATTATTAACTCTACGACCCCCTCGCCTCAATGCCTGTTAGCCCCGGCATTGTCGGGGCCTGTCATTCCTGCGAAGGCAGGAATCCACAATAAAAATAACCCCGCAAAGCGGACTCCACAATTTTGCATTTTTCACTTTTATTTTTAATCTTCTTCTGCCATAATGCCCCTCTATCAATGATTCTTTAAATCATCTGCCGCAGCGAAAAAAAGGCGAGCTTGCACGTATCGTAAGTATTATCCGTGATATGGCCCCCCAAACAGAGATGATTATCCTCTTCGGCTCCTACGCAAGAGATGATTGGGTAGAAGAGGACCTTACCGTAAATGGCCACACAACCTATGAATACTCCTCAGATTTCGACATCCTTGCAATAGTCAAAGACAAGGCCCTGGCCGACAAGGTTGACCTCTGGAACGATATCGAAGACAAAGCAGGAAAACACCCCGTACAAACGTCCATCAGACTGATAGCACACGATATCAATTTCATAAACAGGCGACTCCAAAAGGGCCATTATTTCTTTTCCGATATCAAAAAAGAAGGAATAATCCTCTACGACTCAAAAAAGTTCGAGCTTGCAGAGCCAAAGCCTCTTACACCAAAAGAAAGACTCGGCCAGGCAAAAGCCGATTTCAAATTCTGGTTCAAAAAAGCAGAACGTTTTTACTCTGGATATGAACACTTCTTGAAACAAAAATACTACGAAGAAGGTGCTTTTATGCTTCACCAGGCTACCGAATGTTATTATGGCACTGTATTACTGGTTTACACAAATTACAAACCGAAACGCCATAATATCAAGAAACTCGGCAAACAGGCAGCCGAGCACGACCCGGCCTTCTTGAAAACATTCCCATTAGGCACTCAGCAGGAAAGGGACCGCTTCGATTTGTTAGTAAAAGCCTACGTAGGAGCACGCTACGACCGGGACTATACGATAACAGCCGAAGAACTAAAATACCTTGCCCGATGCGTCGAACTCCTCCGCGACCAGACACAAACAAGCTGTCAGGAAAAAATGAAAAGCTTTGTATAGCCACAGAGGGCACAGAGATGAGATTCAGTGAACGAATGGGATTCAGGCCGGTTGCAGACGTTATCCAAGTCAATGACATGAACGATACTCTGCGAAATGGTATATGGAATGTGCTTCACGAACAAGAATTCGGCAGAACCGGTTTCCTCGAAAGCTACAACTATTACGAGCCAAGAATTG
>CAYFYW010000282.1:0-14222 GCA_964347425.1 uncultured Nitrospirales bacterium | reverse complement strand
CATTTCAGTGTGTTCAGCAAATGCAGAAACAGCTGCCGCAATCCTCGGAATTACAAAATCAATATTTGATGAATCCACATGGTCTGTAATCGCCAGAGCCTTATAACCGTTTATATACGCTCTCCGGATAAGCTCAGATGGAAGAAGCACACCGTCACTGAACAGACTGTGGGTATGCAGATCAATCATAAACTGTTTCTCCTGACCTTTCTTTTATTTAGATTTGCAGAAATATTAAGATACCTAAGTCCAACCCGAAAAGTCAAAATTAAGCCTACCTGTTTCTTGACAGTATCCCGAAAACCTTCTTAAGATTCTTCTTATCATCTACCTCGGTCTTTTTCGGGGTCTCAAGGATCATCGGAACATTTGTGATTCTCTTATCGGAAAGTATTTCCTTAAATCCCCTGACCCCGATATAGCCTTTTCCGATATGTTCGTGTCTGTCTACCCCTGACCCCAGGGGTCTTTTAGAATCGTTTAAGTGTATGAGCTTCAATTTATCAAGCCCTATGTGTTCCTCAATCTCAGAGACGAGTTCTTCCACGCCATCGCATGATGTTAAGTCGTATCCTGACGAAAAGGCATGACAGGTATCAATGCATATTCCGCCGATACCGGCACAATCACACATATCGATAATCTCGGCCAATGTCTTTACTGAAGACGTTATATCACCTCTTTGCCCCGCAGTGTTTTCAAGCAAAAGGGATGCCCTGTACTGTCTGTCACCGACGGCCCTCAAAATTGCCTTAACTGCACGATACCTCGCTTTTTTCTCGTCTTCTCCGCCTGCACTGCCCGTATGCAAAATCACGTATTCAACTCCAAGCATGTCTGCATTCATTAACTCATAAGAAAGGAGTTTTATGGATTTATTCAGGATTGTATCTGAAAGAGAGGCAAGATTAATAAGGTAAGATGCATGAATGAAGACCGGATTTATATCATGTTTTTGCCTGAGGATTGCAAAGCGTTTAGCTTCTCTTCCCGGGATTGGACTTTTTTGCCACTGCCTGGGGTTGTGGGAGAATATCTGCATGGTGTTGCAGCCTAAAGATACTGCCCTGTCAACAGACTGTGATATGCCGCCGGCAATAGACGTATGTACCCCGAGTCTGAATCCATGCAATCGTATCCTCGTTTTTCCGTGATTATTCATCCCTGATTATATCCGTCCGAAATAAAGTATTTACGAAGGCTGAACACCTCATAAACACAATGAATCGATCAGAGATTCGCCGGGGCGAACTGATTTTTTGAATGTCAGGCCTCATCCAGCCTCCCCGTTTATGATTGTTTTTGGGCAGTAGTGATCCGTGATTTATTCTTATTCTATAATTCTATCAATAGTTTTTATCACTCATTTTGAGTAGAATCAGGGAAGTGGTAATTTATTTTATTCCGGCTGCATCCATTGTATTAGTGCATGTGGGATCAGACTTGCATACATGCATTCAGGAGGGATGCTCTCAATTGCGACTCGATTGATGTGCAAATATGCCTGTCATATCCGCATGTCTTCAAGACCCAGCCTGCGTAATTCGCCATAGCACCACTCCGAGGATTCTCAGGAGGTCAGAATTTATGTTCCGGCTCAAGTGCCCTTTATTAATTTTGACACGAACGAATTCCATGAATTATTATACTCCGATATGAGAAACATACGTCTAACACAAAAGGTAAAGGCAGGCGGTTGAGCAGCCAAGCTGGGTCCGGCGGACCTGAACGAAATACTGGCTGACCTCTATAATTGTAAAAACCACGGAGTTGTCGTTGGCCCCGGCGATGACGCTGGGGTGTTCCGCTACAAAAACAACTACCTGGTTGAGACTGTAGATGTCATCACGCCAATAGTTGACGACCCTTATACTTTCGGGGCCATATGCGCCGCCAATTCAGTAAGTGATATTTATGCCATGGGCGGCACCCCTCTTACAGCGCTTGCCATCCTGGGATTTGCAACGTGTGACTTTGGCCCTGCTGTAATAAAAAAACTCCTGAAGGGAGCTGTTGACAAGCTCAAAGAGGGAGGAACGTGTCTGATCGGGGGGCACAGTATTGAAGATAATGAATTCAAGTTCGGACTTGCCGTAACAGGGGTAGTTGATAAAAACAGGATTATAAAGACAAAAGGAGCCTCTGCCGGGAATATTCTTATTCTGACAAAACCCCTTGGCACCGGCATCCTTACTTCTGCATTTAAGTCTGGTAAAATAAAAAAACCAGCATTAAACAGAGTCATTGCGTCGATGCTCAAACTCAATAAAACCGCCTCTAAAACCGCTGTTCTGGCAGGCGTCAAGGCCATGACCGATGTAACGGGATTCGGTCTGCTCGGCCATGCATTGAACATGGCAAGAAGTTCTAACGTCAATCTTGAGATTTTTCATGAGAAAGTCCCGGTGATGAACAGGGTAAAGGAGTTCGCTGCAGCAGGAGCGGTGCCCAAAGGGGCACACAAGAATCTCGAATTCTGCAGCAGACATGTAACTTTTGCAAGCGATCTTTCGAATGCAGAAAAATTGGTTTTTTCCGATCCCCAAACTTCAGGCGGTCTGCTCATGGCACTTCCTCAAAAGGGGCTGAAGAAATTCGATAAAATTGCAAAAAAAGAAAAAATGCCCTATTGGACAATCGGTAAGGTCAGAAAAGGCAAAGGAAAAATAATAATTGAGTAATGCCATGGTAAAAATGATTACAGATTATATGGAAGGTGGGTTCCTCGAAAATATTATTGATATGTTTAAACATGATAAAAACCTTTATCTCTTGATAGGGGACATGCTGGGCGACGAAAGGGGCAGAGTGAGATTGGGCACCGTAGCGCTTGTCGAAAACCTCAAGACAGAAGATTTTAAGCATATTTTGACCGCCATTCCAGGGATTGCAAAACTCCTGACAAATCCAAACCCCACTATCCGGGGTGATGCTGCCCATCTGCTCAGCCTTATAGGTCACAAAGACGCCCTGCCATATCTTCTCGAGGCTTATGATGATGAAAATGAAATGGTAAAAAAAATCATTCAGGAGTCAATAACACTGATTAAACACCAGCCTTCTTCCCTTGAAAACCTCTAAATTATTCGCCTTTCTCCTCCCCTGAAATCTTCATTTGTCTCATTTGGAGATCCCGGTAGTTAAGGTTCAGGGAATCCAAATCGCTTGAACTGTTCGAACGGACGGTCTAAAAAAGTGTATATCCGGAGATACTTGCTTGGATTAAAAACAGCTAAATGGTAGAATAAAAAGTTAATTAAGTAAAGCGATGGATAAAAGGAAAGCAAGAACAAAATACTTCAGACTCAAAGAACTGCGGCTCTCTGTCGCCCACATGATTCTCTGGGTACTTCTTTCTGTAGCTCTTTTGACATTTCTGACAATAGAAATAGGTGTAAAAATAGACCGTACCCCCCTTTATTTTATAATCGTATTTGCCGGCTATGCAATTATTGTAACTGTTTTAACCCTTCTTTTTTCACATCGTTTTTTAGGTCCCTTTGAAAGACTAAAAACAGAGCTGAGAATCATACTGTCAGGTGATTACCAGAGACGGTTGTGTATAAGAAGCAAAGATGATTTTTATATCAGGTCGTTTATTTCAGA
Source organism: uncultured Nitrospirales bacterium (assembly GCA_964347425.1). Taxonomy (GTDB): domain Bacteria; phylum Nitrospirota; class Thermodesulfovibrionia; order UBA6902; family BMS3Bbin08; genus CAYFYW01. The sequence goes on along the minus strand of CAYFYW010000282.1, from coordinate 10,616 downwards.
AGTTGATAAATTACTGGATAACCTTGAAGAAATGCATCTTTTTAAGAATGAATTATACAAAAACATCAATTCTGAATTGGTAAATATAAAGTCTGTTATTGAACGAAGAGAAATTTCAAAGGAAGAACTGAGTGAGGCGATTGTTTCATTTCTTGAAAAAATCGAGGGTTTATTAAAAGATCAACGGTAGATACCGCTTTACACCTGTGTTTCCTCTTCTTTTTCGACTACTCTGGCTATACCTACTACCCTGTCGTCACTTGCAAGGTCAATCAGTCTTACCCCCTGAGTGCTCCTGCCTATGATTGAGATATTTGATGCTGTTGTGCGTATCAATTTGCCGCTGTTTGCGATAATAATTATTTCATCCTCATCAGTTACCTGAAGCACTCCAACAACCCTGCCGTTTTTGGGGGTTATCTTTAAGGTGAGCACCCCTTTCCCCCCCCTGCTCTGGACCCGGTATTCTTTTGACTTTGTTCTCTTCCCAAACCCTTTTTCAGTGACCGTCAGGAGAGTTGTATTCTCGTCCAGGACATCTACTGACACAACTTCATCGTTCTTCTGGAGCCGCATTCCCCTTACACCGCGTGCAACTCGTCCGATATCTCTCACACCCTTTTCATTAAATCTTATCGAGAGACCTTCACGCGTGCTGAGGATAATGTCTTTTTTACCGTCAGTCAGCCTCACTCCGATAAGCTCATCACCCGGGTCGATTTTAATTGCAGCAATTCCTTTACTCCTCGGATTGCTGTAAGCTATCAGCGCTGTTTTTTTGATAACACCTTTTTTCGTTGCCATAACAAGAAAGCGGTCATCTTTGAATTCCGTAACAGGAAAAACAGCCGTTATTTTTTCTCCCGGTGAAAGCTGTAGAAGATTGACAACGGCCTTGCCCCTTGCCGCCCTGCCGGTCTCCGGGATCTGGTATACCTTGAGCCAAAAGAGGCGTCCAAGATTTGTGAAGAAGAGTACATAATCATGGGTTGAGGCAAGGAAGAGGTCTTCTACAAAGTCTTCCTCCCGCGTCTCCATGCCCATAAGCCCTTTTCCACCTCTTCGCTGGCTTCTATAAAGAGTTAAAGAATTTCTCTTTATGTACCCCTGATGGGAAATGGTTACAACCATATCCTCCTCCTGAATCAGGTCTTCAATGGTTATCTCTTCTGCTCTGCCGGTTATTTCCGTACGCCTTTTATCCGCGTACTTTTTCTTTATGTCGAGGAGCTCTTCTTTTATTATGTTATCAACAAGTCCCGGGCTCGCAAGAATTGCATTAAACCGCTCAATATCTTTCAATGTCTCTTTATAATCAGCAACTACCTTTTCCCTTTCCAAACCCGTAAGCCTCTGGAGTTTCATATCAAGAATGGCCTGGGCCTGGATATTTGTCAGGGGGAATTTCTGAATCAAGGCCTCAAGAGCCTCCTGGGGAGTCTTTGATTTGCGTATTAAGGTAATGATCTTATCAATGTTATCGAGTGCAATCTTAAGCCCCTCGAGAATATGTGCTTTTTCTTCAGCCTTTCTGAGTTCAAATCTCGTCTTTCTGACAACGACGTCACGTCTGTGCTGGAGGAACAGGGAAAGAATCCTGACGAGATCTAAGACCCTCGGCTGGCCGTTAACAATTGCGAGCATGATGATTCCGAATGTCGTCTCCATCGCGGTATGCTTGTAAAGCTGGTTTAAAATAACCTGTGGGATCTCACCTCGTTTGGCCTCAAGGACAACCCTTATCCCGTCTCTGTCGGACTCATCCCGCAGATCAGAGAGACCTTCTATCTTCTTTGCACGTACAAGTTCTGCTATCTTCTCAATAAGTCTCGCCTTGTTTACCTGATAAGGCAGTTCCGTGATTAATATACTTTGTCCTCTTGCATGTTCTTCAATGGTTACTTTTGCTCTAACCTTTATCAACCCTTTGCCGTTGTTATAAGCATCAAGGATCCCCTGCCTTCCATGAATTATACTCCCTGTTGGGAAGTCAGGCCCTTTAATTTTCTTCATTACTCCTTTAACAGTTACTTCCGGGTCTTCTATCATCATCACCAGCCCATCAATAACCTCTCCAAGGTTATGCGGCGGGATATTGGTCGCCATCCCAACAGCGATTCCCGAGGAGCCGTTAATAATCAGATTGGGGACTCTTGCGGGCAGGACCACGGGTTCATCCGTTGTTTCATCAAAATTCAGGACAAAATCAACAGTTTCTTTATCAATATCAGCAAGCATCTCCTCCGCAAGTTTTGTAAGCCTTGCCTCTGTATATCGGTATGCTGCTGGAGGGTCTCCATCAACAGAGCCAAAGTTTCCCTGACCATCAACAAGTACGTAACGCATGTTAAAATCCTGGGCAAGTCTCACAAGGGCATCATAGACTGCGGAATCTCCATGCGGATGGTATCTCTTCAGCACTTCTCCTACAACGCCTGCACATTTGGAATATTTTTTGCCGGCCAGCAATCCTTCCCTGAGCATTGCATACAGTATTCTTCTCTGAACAGGCTTGAGCCCATCTTTTACATCAGGCAGGGCCCTTCCCACTATTACGCTCATTGCGTAATCAAGATAAGAAGTCCTCATTTCTTCTTCAATATTTACAGTCAGTCTCGCCATTCACACTCCTTTTTAAACAGAATCCAGAAAACAGACTTTATTTTTAAAATCTTCTTGCTTGTGTTTTCTGCTCGTTAGTGTCCGCTTAAATGTCATGCTGAATTTATTTCAGCGTCTCATAAAAACAGTCCTGAATCAAGTTCAGGATCTGAGACCCCGAAACGATACTGAATCAAGTTCAGCACAGGGTTCGGGGTGACAAATAAATCCATTTCTTTAACGTGTTTAGACAAAGTACCTTAATAATGTCTTATTCATTAGGTAGTTGCTGCATATTTTTGCCGGACAGTAGTGTTTTGTGCTCTTAATTTATAGAAAATTATTTCTGTCTGTATTCTCTGTTCTGATGTCTTTTTTTGTTTTCCCTAAAACTGTCTTAATCTGTGCTCTATGCTCTGATGTCTGAATTTAAATATCCAGATTCCTCACTTCAAGGGCATGCTGCGCGATAAAATCCTTGCGCGGTTCAACGTTATCTCCCATAAGAGTGCTGAAAATTTGCTCTGCTTTTACAGAGTCCTCTATACTCACCTGCAATAAGGTTCTTTTTTGCGGGTTCATCGTTGTCTCCCAGAGTTGCTGCGGGTTCATCTCGCCAAGGCCCTTGTATCTCTGAATGCTCATTCCTTTTTTTGCTATGGCCAATATGTGGTCAAATAATTCTCTGGAACTTCCAAAATCCTGTATTTCGTTGTTGTTTTTAACTCTATAAGGCGGATGTCCAAGCCCCCTCAGGGCAGAAAAGATATTTTTAAGTTCTCTGAAGTCAGGCGACGTTAAAAACTCATCGTCAATTATCAGTTTTTGTCCGTCTCTTTTTAACTCAACCCTGAAGGATTGATGTTCCTCATCCTCCTCAAGTTCTGCAGACAGATCCGGAAATTCAATTTTGAGTTTTTTTACGAGCGCATGTATGTCTCTCTCATTTTTTAATATGTCCCTATTAAAGTCAAAATGCAGAAGGGACTTTATTACCGCGGTATCGTTTTTCCTCCTGGCAAACCATTCAATAAGTTTTTCAAATTTAGAAAGGTTTCTTATGTAAGGGATTATGTCCTTACCGGCCAGAATATTACCATTATTCTGGATTTCAATCTCATCTGCAGCAAGCTCAAAAAGCATATCTTCCAGTTTGCTCTCGTTTTGTATGTAACGTTCCTTTTTCCCCTTCTTTACCTTAAAAAGCGGGGGCTGTGCAATATAAAGATATCCGTTCTCGATAATCTGGGTCATCTGTCTGAAAAAGAAGGTGAGAAGGAGTGTCCTTATATGGGCTCCATCCACGTCAGCATCGGTCATGATAATAATTTTATGATAGCGGGATTTTGCAATATTGAAGTCTTCTGTTCCTATGCCGGTACCAAGAGCAGTTATCATAATCTTAATCTCTTCAGAACTCAGCATCTTATCAAACCGCGCCTTTTCAACATTCAGGATCTTACCTTTTAGAGGTAAAATTGCCTGATTATGCCTGTCTCTGCCCTGTTTTGCAGAGCCTCCTGCGGAGTCACCCTCCACAATAAAGAGCTCACTCAGATTGGGATTTTTTTCAGCACAGTCAGCAAGTTTACCCGGAAGACCTGTATCTTCCAGTGCACCCTTTCTCCTTGTAAGTTCCCTTGCCTTTCTCGCTGCCTCCCTGGCCCTTGATGCCTGAATTGCCTTTTCAATTATCTTTCTGGCTACCGAAGGATTCTGTTCGAAATAACTGCCAAGTGTATCATTAACCAGGGACTCCACAATACCCTTCATCTCACTGTTGCCAAGTTTGGTTTTTGTTTGTCCCTCAAACTGCGGATCGGGGAGTTTTACACTTATAACCGCAGCAAGCCCCTCTCTGATGTCATCGCCTGTCAGAGCCTCTTTGGGGGTTTTGATTATGCCAGCGGAAATTGCATAACTGTTGGCTGTTCTTGTAAGTGCAGATTTAAAACCGATAAGGTGTGTCCCACCCTCCTTGGTATTGATATTATTTGCAAAGGAGTAAAGTGTCTCGGAATAGCCGTCATGGTACTGAATGGCGAGTTCAACAGTAATACCGTCCTTCTCCTTTGTTACATAAATAGGCTTTGGATGCAGGGGGTTCTTATTTTTATTCAAGTGCTCAACAAAGGATATAATCCCCCCGTCGTAAAGGAATGTCTGCTCTTCATTAGTCCTCTCGTCGGTGATCTTAATCCTGAGGCCCCTGTTTAGAAAGGCAAGTTCCCTGAATCTATGTGAAAGGGTATCATAATTAAATTCTACACTTTCGAATATCCCGGCATCCGGCTTAAAGGTTATTTTTGTTCCTCTGCTTTTAGTCCTCCCTACACGCACAAGTGGTCCTGTTGGAATCCCTTTCTTGTAATGCTGCTCCCATACCTCTCCATTTTGTTTTATTGCTAAATCAAGCCATTCAGAGAGAGCATTGACAACAGATACTCCAACGCCGTGCAGTCCACCGGATATCTTGTATGCTTTGCTCTCAAATTTCCCCCCGGCATGGAGCTCTGTCATAGCTATCTCAGCAGCACTTCTGCCTTTCGGATCACCCGGATGTGATCCTGTCGGAATACCCCTTCCGTTATCAACTACAGTGATGCTCTCCTCCGTGTGAATAGTTATTTCGATTTTATCGCAGAAACCTGCAAGCGCCTCATCAACACTGTTGTCCGCGACCTCGTAAACAAGATGATGAAGCCCCTCAAAACTTGTATTTCCTATGTACATGGCCGGTCTTCTTCTTACAGCTTCAAGACCTTTCAGGACTTTTATATCTCCTGCGCCGTACGTTTCCTCATTTAAACTTTGCAATTCTTTTCTCATTTACTTCCTTCCCTTTAAATTACTAAATATGGCTCTTTCGTAAAAAAGTTAAGCAACTCAACTTAATCACTGGTTCAAATTTATATCCTCATAGGCATTACAACACATTTATAAGATTCTCCCTCTCTAAGCAACGTGGGACTGAGAGGATCTTGAACATCGAATCCCACAGATTCCCCATCCATTGACTGCATCACGTCCAGGAGATATCGGGCGTTAAACCCTATTGAAATAGGTTCCCCTTTATATTGAGCAGCTATTTCCTCCCGCGCCTCTCCAATGTCAGGGTTAATGGAGATGAGTGTTAATTTACCCTCATCCAGGTCAAACCTCACCGCGTTGGTTCTTTCCCTGCTCATTATTGAAGTTCTTCTTAATGCTCTGGAAAAAGCGAGTCTATCAATAGTTGCTTTTTTCTCATTGTCCTGAGGGATGACCTGTTCATAATTCGGATAGGTTCCTTCTATAAGTCTTGAGGTCAAGACAATATCGTCAATCATGAAAAACAGATGGTTCTTATTCAAACCTATGGTGACGTCTCCCTCACTCTCTTCAAGCAGTCTCCTCAGTTCTGTCGCAGCCTTTTTGGGTAATATAAGTTTTTTCTCTTCTGACAACTTTCCTCCAATTGTTGTTGTAATAAACGCAAGCCTGTGCCCATCTGTCCCGATAACCCTGATCTCAATATCGTTTTTCTTCGGCAGGAAATGCATGAGGAGGCCATTAAGAGTATATCTGGTATCGCTGTCACCAGTTGCATAGACCGTTTTCTCGATCATGTTCTTTAATATACCCGCTCCCATCTGAATTTCTGCTGTTCGACTTACCTGGGGTAATGTTGGATACTCTTCTTCAGGTAGCCCCATCAGTTTAAAAGTGCTTTTACCGGCTGATACCTTCAGCCAGTTATTTTCCTGTGACTCAAGCAGTAGATCGTCCTCAACCTCTTTAGCTATCTCAAAAAGTTTTCTCGCCGGGATACAAAGGCTTCCCTTTTTAATAATTTCCGCTTTTAAAGGACGTGTAAACGCAATATCAAGGTCGGTTGCTACTATGGATGTCGTTTTAGCAGCTTTCAGGAGAAAATGGCTCAGAACGGGCATGGTAGTTTTTTTCTCTACTATGCCCTGAATATTCTGTAACACCTTTTGTATTTCTTCTCTGTCCACCCTAAGCTTCATGGAGCCCCCCTATGGCGATTAACCATAATCATTGATTAATGCACTATTCGTAACTTTTTATCTTTCTTGTCAGGTACTCAAGTCGCCTGTTAAAATCCTCATCTTTCTTCGCTCGAATCTCAACCTGTTTGCACGCATGTATTACCGTGGAGTGGTCTTTGCCACCAAAATTTTTGCCTATGTCACTGAGAGAGAAGTCTGTAAGATGCTTACTCAAGTACATAGCAACCTGTCTTGGAACGGCAACATCCCTCGTCCTTTTTTTTGCTTTTATATCCTGGGGCTTGAGTCCATAATATTCACATACAGTCTTTTGGATGGACTCTATGCTCAAGGCCCTTTCCTCATCCTGGATTAAATCTTTCAGTACCTCCCTTGCCATCTCCACGGTTATAGGTCTTCCTGACAGGGAAGAATGAGCGCCAAGCCTTATCATACAGGCTTCCAGCTCCCTGATATTCGACTTTACCTTCGCTGCCAGAAGAAGTGCAACTTCATGAGGAAGATGTACGCCCTCTATTTCAGATTTTTTACCCAGAATTGCCAGTCTCGTTTCAGTATCCGGCATTTGTATATCAGCGATGAGTCCCATACCGAATCTCGATCGCAGCCTTTCAGTAATAGGTGAGATGTCCTTAGGCGGTCTGTCACTGGAAAAAATTATCTGTTTATGCGAATCGTAGAGGGCGTTAAATGTATGAAACAGCTCCTCCTGGGTCCCCGTCTTGCCAGCTATAAAATGGATATCGTCTATGAGCAGGACATCAAGACCCCTGTACCTCCTTTTAAACTCTTCCATTCTGTTGTTTCTCATAGAATAAACAAAGTCATTTGTAAACTGTTCTGCAGGTGTATAAAGTAACTTAACATCACGTAATTTATCTATTACCAGGTTGCCTATCGCATTCATGAGATGAGTTTTACCCAGACCCACGCCCCCGTAAATAAAAAGCGGGTTATACGCTTTACCCGGAGAGGTAGCAACAGCCGTGGCCGCAGCGCGTGCAAACTGATTGCTTGACCCCACAACAAAGTTCTCAAAAGTGTATTTCGGGTTGAGGAATATACCACGGTTTGCCAACCTTATCCGCCTGCTTTCCCTTTTCGTCTCAATCCTTTTCAGAGCAGCATTTTCCGGACGTTCCAGAACGTTTACCTCAAGATGCACCTTCTCCTTGAGAAAGCCTTCAATTGCCTCGGTAATTACACCATGATAGTGGTCCTCAATCCACTCCTTGAAAAACCTGTTTGGAACTTCAAGGGCAAGCAGTTGATCCTTATAGTGCAGTAATTTGAGGGGCCTGAACCAGAGTTCAAATGTCTGGGTACCGACTTTTCCTTCTATGATTTCAAGGGCTTTTGGCCATACTTCTGCAATTACCATTATTCCAAGCTATCTCTTTAAAAATATGTCTATTTTCCCACGGAAGGATACTTAAGTTATAAACACCTGTTAATAATTTGTTGGAAACTCCTTTTGTGGTAATGTAGTATAAAATATATCCCATATAAGAGGCAAGCCTTTTTTAAACTATTTTTTTCTTCAGCGCCGTATATCTTGGCTCCCCCCATTCCTTCATCTGTCAGAGACACACTGAAGGTGGATCACCCTGAAAAAGTCATCCGCAGGTCAGCCGCCTCATGCTCAAAAAAGGCACTTTTCTCGAATAAAAGGGGATTTTTTAACATTGAGACACAATTAAACTTTCAGGTGAAGCTGTTACACTGTTCATCGTCATTATTGTTAAAGGCATTCTTGATATCCATCGTAGAAACACCAGAATGCAGAAGGAGCTTCGGGATTATGCATTTCAATGGAATGTGTCTCAATGCGTCTCTATAAAAAATAGGGACACATCCAATCTTTTAGTCAGATTTAGGCCTCTTTACGAGGTCTTCCCCGATGTCGCCTGCTCAAAACAATGCCAAAACTCTGTCCAAAAACTTTTACAAATGCCTCATTACCAAATGGACGGCCCGATCTTGTACAATTCCTGATTTCGTTTATTTCCTTATAGTTAACAGGGCTCTTCAAAAAATCTGCATATTCACTACGGCCTTCTTCACCAAAAATTTCTTCGCCTAACACTTCATCACCTATTCCAAAAACATGGGCCTGAGCGCTTGAATAAGGATATTCGGCTTCTGTATTGACTAAACCAGCCCGCTTCGGGTTTTGCTCTATATATCGAGCAGCAGTCCATAAATAATTTTCCTTGTCCACAATACACGAGGAGTAACGATTTTCCCATAACCTCCCGGTTTTATTGTATTTTTTGTTAAAGTGCTGAGTATAGCAGAGAGAAACTCCCTGCATTGTCTTTGAGAGTGAAATCCCTTGCAGAGGTTTGACAAGAAGGTGAATATGATCTGGCATCAAACAGTAGGCAAGAATCGGGCATGCATATTTCCCACTATACTTTTTGAGCAGGTTCAAGTAAACCAGGTTGTCTTTCTCATCAAAAAAGACTTTACCCTTGTTGCTCGCCTTCTGAATCACATGATGGGGATATCCTGCAGCAACGATTCTCGCCATCCTCGGCATAACTAAAAGGTTAAAGCAATAGCATAAACTAGTCAAGAAAAAAGGGATGATGGATTCTTATCCGGATATTCGTGAAGGGCTGCTGTAGATATTCAGTTTTTGTCCCCGTAAAAAACCGATCAGCGTGACATTGGATTTCCGGGCAAGTTCTATTGACATATCCGTAGGGGCGGCACGACTCACAAGTATCGGCACAGAGGACTTAATCGCCTTCATGGTTATTTCAGAAGAAAGTCTCCCGCTCAAAAGAAGTATTTTACCTTTTAATGAGATATTCTCAAGAAATGCATAGCCTATTATTTTATCCACAGCATTATGCCTTCCTATATCTTCGGTAAAAACGATTATCCCCTTCTCATCGCAGAGCGCTGCGCTGTGAACCCCGCCCGTTGCCCTGAAAAGCCCGGATCTTCTCTGGAAATCCCTGTAGATCTCAAGGATGGTTTTGATACCCACAATGATATCATCTTTAATTACGGGTAGTCTTTCATCTGATATGTTTGATATAAACGTTACGCCTTTGCCGCAACCTGATGTAAGCGTTGCCGTTGCCTCGGGTACATCTACGGGAAGATGAACTTCTATTTCCTCATCTTTCCAGAGGATCTCTATTCTCTCAGAACACCATTCCTGCTGTAGATCATTATTACTTTTATTTTCCAGAAGCCCTTCTGAAAGGGCAAAACCCACAACCAGTTCCCTGACCATGGTGGGAGTGCACAACAGGCTCAGGATTTCCTTATTATTTGAAAAAATTCTTACTCTTTTTTCAGAGGCAATACTATCTTTGACTTCAGAAAAAGATCCACTGTTGTATTCGACGATATCAATCTTTGTAAAAGAATTCATTGGTCTCTTTGTGTGGGTGCTTATGCTAAATAATACTACAGTTCAATCATGGTAGTAAATGGTCATAACGCCCACTTTCTTGACTTCCCTCCCTCGTTTGATATATTTTGGGTAAAGCTTCAATTCTGCTTTTTATTTTTATAACTGAATATGAAAAAAAAATTTAGAGAACTATTTATCTATTTTAGAGAACTCTTGGGATACATTATATGTTTTCCCATTATGGCTTTTGGAGTCTTAATTATCGGGTTGGGCCTGATGGTTCTCAATATTGGCATGTCCATCATAAGATTTTTTGTAAGATAGCACCCGTCGGATCAGATTAAACAATTGACATTCTACAAACCCATTTCCATTACAAAAGACAGTCTTTCCCATAAATTAATCCCAGATTATCGAGGTCGGACCTCGATAATTGTCGATAATTTTAAAATATGTAATTTACTGCTCATTTTTATATACCGGGTTTCATAGACTCCAGGTAATAGATGTGTAACCGATTAAAAAAATTGATTTTTCAGGATGGCATACGGATTGCTTTTCCATGTTCAGGATGGTAATTAAAATGGAAATACGTAAGTTAAAAAATCCAGAAGGGAGCCGGTAAGCCA
>CAYFYW010000281.1:0-12565 GCA_964347425.1 uncultured Nitrospirales bacterium | reverse complement strand
CCTTTGCAACTGCTATAAATAGTTCTTTAAAATCCTGTGCCGTCAGTACTTCAGGAAGGCTGTTGAGAAAGTCTTTGAAACTTCCGCCGGTAAAGGGGCCCCCCAGCTTATCAAATTTGACTTTGCTTTTCCTTTGACTTAAGCTGCAAGTCTTAACTTTCTTCAGGGATATTGGGACATATTTCCTTGACACACAGAGAATATAACCTCCGGATACTAAATAGGTCAAGTAAAGACAAAGGGGTCAGACCTTGACATTTCAATTTTATTAATAAAACCTAACCAGCAGCTCCAGCGGATACTTCGACAAGCCTGAGGCGGGCAAGCCCGGCACCGTCCCTGGATTCCCTTCCTATAGAATTAAAGAGCAGAGGCTTATTTATTACAGCCCCTGCCTTTGCACGGCTTGGGTGGCTTACCGCCGCTGCCACCATCAATCGTGGCTGATCCATACAATGAGTTAACAGTAACAGTATCTTTGACTGAGCACCTGGAGACAGAGACGTTAATTTGGTTATCTGCCCAGGAGATTATGTCCACTGTCTGGCCATTGATCATAACATTGATATAGACGTCAGTGCCCTCAACCTTCTCGCTGAAACCCGAGCCGCTGATGGTCAGCAAACCTTTCTTCCTGTTACAGCTGGAATCTGTTATGACCACTGCTGGTTTAACAGAGATGACAACCGGGTTACTTTCTGCAGGACCTTTTACAGCACGCAGAGCATAATTGCCGGGTGCTGTCGTTCCAGGAATCGTCACTGCTATTTGGCTTGAAGTGATACTGCTCGGTGTCAGAGTAACCGATGAACCGTCAGCAGCAGTCAGAGCAACGTTGGATGTTAAGTCAAAAGTAGCGATACGGTTTGTAAATGCTTTACCGGTAAGGGTTACTACGGTGTCAGTACCGGTAATCATACTCAGGACATCAGCGCTATTGATAAACGGTGTTACCGGTCCGGTTCCAGGTGCAGTCGCCTGGAAAAATCCATGGCAACCCCAGCAGTCATCATTGTGACCGATATGGCCATAATAGGGATCTTCTTCATTCGGAATAATATCCCCATCAGGTTGTGAATCTATCTGGATATTATGGAGTGACTCAAAACCGTGGCACCCTTCACAGGTGCGGATAGCTTCTTCATCGGGAAGCGACATGTTATGGCACCACTGACATACACTAAAATCTATTACGCCGGTCTCAGATTGGAATACCCCGGTGTTATGGTGGGTTTCAGCATTGGTGAAGACCTGGACACCGGTGACGGTATCGGTGCCCGAATCATGACAGTAATTACATCCACCTGCAAAGACGGCATCACATGTTTCTTCTACTCCTGAACCGCCGGTACATGTTTCGGTAAGCGGGCAGTCCCCATCCACATTACAGGGTTCACCTCCTCCACCTGTGCAGGTTCCTGCCAGACAGTCGGCAGCTGTAACACAAGCGTCTCCTGATCTTGAACAATAAAACCTGCCGTTACCGGGAAGACCATCGCCGCCGCTCGGTGAAGGCGTTACCAGTGACGGATTATACGTCGGGATTGTGTGCCCGTCGCCGATGTCGTCAACCAGGCTGCCATGACAGGGCGTGCAATCACCCACATCGGGATCGCCTAACGGCGAATCAGTACCCTGTGCCACTGAAAGGAGGTGATGCACAGACCCCTCCCCGGGAATCTGAATATGGCAGAGGGTGCAGTCCCTGAATGCTTCTAACTGGAACGTCATGGTGACAGGATCCCAGACCAGCGCGTGGCAGTTCAGACAATCATAGAGGGTATCATTTACCCCATCATTGTTTGAGTCGATATAAGGGACCACTGATTCACCTATGCAGATCTCTCCGCATGTCTCGCCGAAACTGAACTCAGGGCAATCGTCATCTATTGAACATGCAACATTATTACGTGAACAGATACCTGTATCACAATCGTTATCAGCCAGGCAGGTGTTACTGTTTACTGAACATTCACCTGTCTTGATAGCAGTACCCACCAGTAAATGGTGCCGGTCGGGCAGGTTTGTCCCGCCTGAGACGATATCCGGGTCTTCGTGACACACACGGCACTCTGCCTCAACAAGATCATTGAATACCCCGTCACTTTTTCCCAACTGCTGGTTGGCCGGTGGGGGAGGAACATCTGCCCGGACATCACCGGCAAAAAGCAGGGTACTGCTTGCTATGGTAAGAATTAAGTATAATACTTTTCTCTGCATCATTTACCTCCTTCTTTTCCCCTTCATCTTAAAACACAGATTCAATCCTTCAGATAACTAATCTATTTTCCTCCATATGCCTTTGCCGTTACAGAAGCATATGTGTTTTTTCCCATGTCCTGAAGCCTTTTATTTCAATCATTGCTATTTTGCAACGTTATTCATACTAAAACGTATAAACACCTTAATGGTGCACTCCATGACATTCGAAACAGGCCTGTTCCGGATTCGGCTGATGGACTGATGAATTCTGGAACCTCTGCTCACCCGTCACCATAAATACTGTCTCTCCAAGGCTTGCGCTCGAAGCCGCTGCGGTTTCCTCAGAACATGTCGTGTCATTACCACCTTGAGTTCCCCAGTCGTATCCGTCCCATGACTGCCCGTGCCCATGGCAGGTCTGGCAACCAGAGCAGTAGGAATGCCAGCTATAGGCAGCAAGCCAGGTGGCGTGGCACTTTATGCAAAGACTCCCAGCGCTGCCCCAATCAACACTAGTGCCACTTATAGTTACTACTACGTCACCGGATGTGCCTGGGTTCGCTGTCCATGTAGACGGAGTAGGACGGTTTCCGTCGTCAATAAACGGGGTTCCGTCAACGTAATCACGGATCATGTACGGGTTACCAGGAGTGTTGGCAGCTGTGTAAGACCCGTGTGGATCATGGCAATCAGTACAGTCAAGAACCGCGTCAGAATCAGGGAGATTTGGGTAGCCCGGCCAATAACGCTTGGAGTCCGGGCCGTGGGCTGAATGAGTCCAGTTGTAATTGACCCACCAAGGCGCAATGTTGTAACTGCAATCACCGGTGTCGAGGCCGCGCATAGGTGTGGTGGGGCCGATGACATCGGTCGCTATGGGTTGCGCCGGGAAGTCAGGGTCTATCGGGCCTGGATCCGGGCCAATGCCTCCGTAATGGCAGACCAGGCAGAAATCATTCATGGTACCCGTCCATGTCAGGCTCTGGTCTGAGGGATCGGCAATAGGCGTGTCGGCAGAGGCGTTATGCGCGCCGTGGCAGTTTAGGCATTCAATCTTAGCCCCACTCCAGAGCTGATCACTGTCGCTTATGTCATGGTGGCTGTTGACCTGACGAAGCGTTCCTTCCTCGCCGAAGCAAAAATCCCCATACCACTCGTCCCACTGTAGCGTACCAAGAAAACGGGTCGCCACATCCGGCGGTGCATTGCCGTTACCAAAAGGATCAAGCGGCGATGCCAGGCGCTGCGCGCCGTTGTCATCGTGACAGCCTGAGCAGAAATCAGAAAGGTCGGGACTAGCGGTAAGGTCACCCGCCTTCACAAAACTGTAAATACTACCATCATCTGGATCTATAAGTTCCACATACCCATTTTGATGAGTAGTTAAATCGTGACAAACGAGACAGGCGCCATCAATGTCTGCACCGTAGTGGGCATGGGCATTACCAGCAGGGAATTCAGCTGCTGCAGCCCGTCGGCCCCCTACCGGCACTCCGTCACCGTTATCCTGGGGACTGCTGTGGCAGCCGGAGCACGTTCCGCCTGAAGGCAGAAAGTGGTTTTGGTGCGCATGGCATCCGGTACAGTTTGCCCCTATCTCATGAGAATGATCGGATGAAGCGTCGTTCGTATGGTGGCTAGTCGAGGTATGGCAGGTCTGGCATATTCCGTTCCAGGGCGCATTACTATCAGAGAATGCAAAGTGGTCCGGACGCTGCTGAAAAATCGCTTCGTCAAGAGCACCTTCAACGTACCTTGTCTTTTTCCGGATGAGCTTCAGGTTGAGTGCTTCCACCCCGGTGTGGGGGTCTACGACGGTATCAGGGCCGTGAGGATTGTGACATGATCCGCAATCAATGATGGTGTTTCCCCCGTTTACCACGTGATTACTCACATTACTCATACTTGATGCCTGTCCATCTGGATTGTGGCAGTTCTTGCACAGGGCCTCCTGTTCTTCACCGCTGGGAACCATAATCTGCATTATGCCGTCCTGTATCATAAATATATGACAGTCATTACAGTTGACCGCATTGCCTGAATCATGGGGTGGATCGATGGCCTGTACGGCGATGGGTAATAACATAAAGATAACCGACCATAATACTGAACTAATAATACGCTTTGCCATTGATAACTCCTTTCCTCCTGGAAATATCGTTGAACTTAACTACAATGTTTCTCTTTGTGACTTTTCGTAATTGGAGTTCCTGATGAAGTCTTCAAAAATAAGAGAAGCAATATAAGTGCCAGCTCAATATATGATAGGATAATCATTTAGAAATAAAGGGTTACAAGATTGTTGATTTTCTGCTGGCATTAAATTATTAATCGCAATATGGTGATATCACCAGACCAGCAGCGTCATTTTACCAGATTTGGATTTTCAATCAACCTCATATGGGGACGGGGGAGTATGGATTTCCCAATGTTCTCCGGGGATTTATTGTTAAAGATAATAACTGATTTGCATCTGTTATGTTTTTTGCCTTATACACCAAATTATGCTATTATTTGTGTATTGGAGGTGTTGGTATGGGGAGAACAAATGTATTTGTAGACGACGAACTTTTTAGGGAGGGCCTCAGGCTCACAAAATGTAAGACAAAAAAAGAACTCATTAATAAGGCAATAAAAGAACTTATTGAAAAAGAAAAAAGAAAAAAGCTTTTAAAACTTGAAGGCATCGTAAAGTGGCAAGGCGATCTCGCCGAAATGAGAAAGGGACGGTTTTGATTTTAGTAGATACCTCTGTCTGGATTGATTTCCTCAACGGCGTAAATAATCCCCATCGTAAAATACTTCACCTTTTGATAAAAAATGATGATCATGTCTGTTTGAGTGAGGTTATCCTTATGGAAATACTGCAGGGGATAGAAGATGATAAACAACATACAGAGATCAAAGATTACCTCCGCGCATTTCCTGTATTAAAGGCAAAACCGATTGAAACCTACACTCACGCTGCGGAAATTTACAGATTATGCAGAAAAAAGGGGCATACAATAAAAAAACCTGTAGATTGTCTTATCAGCGCAGTTGCCATAGAAAATGATGCCGTTCTTTTACATAACGATTCGGATTTTACAAGAATCGCTAAAAGCATCAGCCTTAAATTCTACAGGGTATAAACCATGTCTTCAATGTATCTCATAGATGGCAATTCTTTTATTTACCGGGCTTTTTATGCAATAAAAGGGCTTACAACCTCCGGTGGTTTCCCGACAAATGCTATTTTTGGTTTTACCAATATGGTTCTCAAGGTGCTGAGAGAAAAGAGACCTGACTATTTTGCTGTTGTTTTTGATTCACCTGCCCCAACCGAAAGGCACAGGACATACGAGGCGTACAAGGCCAACAGACCGAGTATGCCTGATGACCTGAGATCCCAGATTCAGCCGATAAAAGATATTATCAATGCTTTCAGAATTTCAAATATAGAGATAGAAGGCTGTGAAGCTGACGATGTGCTCGGCACTATTGCTAAAAAGGCCGAAAAGGAAAAGATCGATGTCTACATTATTACGTCGGATAAAGACATTAATCAGATTATCAGTCCAAAAATTAAGTCTTATGACAGCATGAGGGATAAAATCACCGAGGAAAAAGATATCCTTGAGAGGTTCGGTGTAAAACCGTGCCGCTTTCCGGAAATCATGGCATTGATGGGAGATACGTCAGACAACATTCCAGGAGTACCCGGTGTCGGAGAAAAAACAGCCATCGGGCTTTTAAGAGAATTTGGGAATCTCGATAATCTTGTTAAAAACCATGCGAGGATAAAAAGGCCGAAACTCAGGACAGCAATAGCTGAAAACATAGAGAATATAAAACTCAGCCTGCTCCTTGCAACAATTAACACGGATATTCCATTAACAATTTCTACAAAAGAGCTTGAACTAAAAGACCCTGATTGGGCGAGGCTATCAGAGTTCTTTTATAAATTTGAGTTAAATACCCTGCTTAAGCTGATACCTGAACAATCCACTGGCAGAGAGGCTGACGGTGTGGAAAGCGTAGCAATTCTTGATAAGGGCGCCCTGAAATCAGTAATTGCCTCAATAAAGGATGAAATCGCCATTGATACCGAGACCACCTCAAAATTCCCGATGGCAGCCGAACTCGTGGGTATATCTGTTTCAGCTGACCATGGAAAGGCATACTATGTACCCCTTGCCCACTCGTACAGCGGGATGCCTGAGCAGTTATCAAAAAAATATGTGTTCGAGCAGTTAAGGGGGATCTTTGAAAATCCGGCGATTAAAAAATCAGGTCATAATATAAAGTATGACCTTATAGTTTTAAAAAATGAAAAAATAAATGTAAAGGGTGTTGCCTTTGATACCATGCTTGCCTCCTATCTTTTAAATCCTAATAAAACAAACCACAGTCTGGAAAATGTCTCACTGGTTTACCTGTCGTCCAAAAAGATTTCTTATAACGATGTTACGGGCAAAGGCAAAAAAAACTTTCGTGAGGTTTCCATAGAGGATGCCACAAGATACTCCGGAGAAGACGCTGTTTTTACCCTAAAACTGAAAAAGATTCTGGAACGTGAAATAAAAAAACATGGGCTTGCAGACTTATTTTATGAAATAGAGATGCCTCTGATTGAAGTCCTTGCAGAGATGGAGATGGCCGGCATAAAAATCGACTCATCTCTGATGAATAAACTATTAAAAGAGCTCGACAGGGAACTTACAGGACTCCGGAAGAGGATATATTTTCTTGCAGGCGAGGAATTCAATATCAGCTCACCAAAACAGCTGCAGGAAATACTGTTTGAAAAACTCGGGTTGAGAACCGTAAAGAAGACCAAGACAGGGTTTTCAACAGATGTTGACGTGCTCGAGCAGCTTGCACTGGAGCATGAGCTTCCAAAGGAGATCCTCGAACACAGAACTCTATCAAAGATAAAGAACACTTATGTCGATGCACTGCCAAAAATTGTTAATCCCATAACAGGAAGGCTTCATACGTCGTTTAACCAGACAGTAACTGCCACGGGAAGACTCAGCAGTTCCGAACCAAACCTGCAAAACATACCTATCAGAGGTGAATGGGGAAGGAAGATAAGGGAGGCATTTGTAGCTGAAGACGGGTATCTTTTTCTTTCCTCTGACTACTCCCAGATAGAACTCCGCATACTTGCCCATTTGAGCGAGGACAGGGAGCTTATTGAGGCTTTTATAAACGATGGCGATATACATACAAGAACTGCTTCTGAAATTTTCGGCGTGTCAGCTGAAAATGTAACAGCCGAGATGAGGCGCAGGGCCAAGACAGTCAACTTTGGAATTGTATACGGCATAAGCCCCTACGGTCTTGGTCAGGAACTGGGGATTGCCCCTGACGAAGCAAGGCGTTATATAGACACGTACTTTACGAAGCACAGGGGAGTCAAGGAATACATAGATAATCTTATTAAGAAGACTTCAGAGACTGGCTATGTTTCGACCATACTCAACAGGAAAAGGGCTATTCCAGAGCTTACAAGCACAAACAAGAACATAAGACAACTGGGAGAAAGGTTAGCCATAAACTCTCCTGTACAGGGCTCTGCAGCAGATATAATTAAATTATCAATGATAAACATATGCAGGAGACTGAAGAAAGAAAAATTAAAGACTAAAATTCTCCTTCAGGTCCATGACGAACTATTATTCGAAGTTCCAATAGAGGAAAAAGAGAAAATTACGGCATTGGTCAAAAAAGAGATGGAGAAAGCGATTGAACTTCGCGTACCGCTCAGGGTAGATATCGGTACGGGGAGAAACTGGGCAGAAGCACACTGAAAAAATTCAAAAATTAAAATGCAAAATTAGGGAACATTTTTTTATTTTGTGTAGGGGGTACCATTCCATCTGTTTACGGTAACATCTCGGGACTCAAGAAAAGTGAGCTGAAATCGCTTGAGCGAATCTACAGAAGACGCATACCAAAAGACAAAGCCCTGACATCTGAATTTGCGAAATACATCGCTGCATGTTCCAGATCCACCGGGCGCCAGGTAGGGGCTATTGCCGATCGGGACGGCAATGTCAGCCATGTAATAGTAGGTGATGCAAAAGGGCTCTTCATACCTGAACTTACTGATTATCCCCTTGGTAGAAAAGTACTTCGTGGACTCAGATTAATCCATACACATTTACAGAGCGAACAGATAAACCAGGATGACATAACTGACCTTTCACTTCTGAGGCTTGATGCCCTTATAGTCATAGGATTAAGAAATGGACAACCGGATAACATTTCTCTTGCCCATCTGTTTTCATCTGACTCAAAAAAGACATACGAAATAGTCGGGCCCGTTCCTTTTCAGAGGATTGATACCGCATTTGAAAATTTCGATTCACTGGTATCATCCATGGAAGATAATCTTCAGTCCTCAAGGGGGGGATTTGATGTAAGAGATAACAGAGAGAGGGCAATCCTTATCAGTGTTTCAACAGGCACAAAATATATAAGGGAAGATTCTGTGGAGGAACTCAAAGAGCTTGCTCGGTCAAGTAGTGTCATCGTGCTCGATGCGGTTATCCAGAGACCAAAGCAGATAAATCCGAAATACCTCATGGGCGAAGGCAAAATCAAGGAACTGGTAATCAGTGCCCTGAACAGAGGCGCTACCTTGTTGATTTTCGACCAGGACCTTAACCCGTCGCAGACAAAGGCCATCAGCGATATAACAGAATTAAAGGTTATTGACCGTTCACAGCTTATTCTCGATATATTTGCACGGCGTGCTCACAGCAGGGACGGTAAAGTCCAGGTTGAACTTGCGCAGCTGCATTACCGGCTTCCAAGACTCACCGGTAAGGGAACTGCGATGTCCAGATTAATGGGGGGTATAGGCGGTAGAGGTCCAGGAGAAATGAAATTAGAAGTTGACAGAAGAAGGGTTAGAGACAGGATTACATTGCTTGAAAAACAGCTCAAATCCCTTGGCCTTGCAAGGCAGCAGAGAAAGGCGCGCAGGGTTGAACAGGGTATCCCCATCATATCAATTATAGGGTATACCAATGCTGGCAAATCGACACTGCTGAATAATCTCACCCGGAGCAAAACCTTTGTGGAAGACAAGATGTTTGCAACGCTTGATACCGTAAGCAGGAGACTCAGATTTCCGAAAGAAAGAGATGTAATAATCACTGATACCGTAGGATTTATCCGGGACCTTCCCAAAGACCTCTTTGCTGCTGTCAGGGCAACCCTCGAAGAGCTTGAAGATGCGGATTTACTTTTACACATCGTAGACATAGCAAATCCCAGATTTGAACAGCAGATCGAGTCAGTAGAGAAAATTTTATCCGACCTGGGACTCTCGGGAAAACCGGTTCTTTTAGTTTTTAATAAAGAAGACCTGGTTGAAAAAGAGGAAATCCGGCCTATCTGTCAGAGGTTTAACGGGATTTCAATATCCGCCAAAAGGCCGGAAACATTCCACAGACTGCTTCAGGCCGTTGAGTACAAACTCTGGCCGCTGTAAAAAACAAATCTCTCTACTCGCTACTTACTTAATGGGATTCGCCGCCAGATAAACCAGAGTACAATACCGAGCAGCAGATAGGGTGATAACCACGCAAGCAACCATATATCTTTCTCTCCTGTCCACTTTCCAATATACATAGGGGCAGCAAAAGCAGCGGACAGAATAAACCAGATAATACTTACCATAAGGTGGAGCAGTAAGTTTTTACGTGCCAAAGATGGCTTATTTAGTGGCTTATCGGCCATTTCACGTGACTTGCCCAGCGCCCGAAGGGAAGTGGTGATAGCGGTCAGAGCACAGATAGCAGAAGCAGCCAGCGCTATATTTTTTATATGAGGCACCATAAATAAAACGCACGTATTTAAGTCCTTTTATATAACATGTCCAAAAAAGTCAGCCAACTGCTGATTATCTTTGGGATCGGGGAATTACGGGCCGTAGACTTTTCTCTTCTTTATTTCCCTGTATGTATAAACAGGACCGTTTGTGCAGATGTATTCCGGACCGTGGTAGCATTGCCCGCACTTGCCCATGCCGCATTTCATACGGGCCTCAAGCGTGGTTATTATCTGTCTGTCAGGCGTACCCCTTGATGAAAGTTCTTTCATGGTATTTTCTATCATGACCTCAGGTCCGCAGACATACGCATATGCCTTTTTTAAATCCGTCTCTATCTTATCCAGATGCTCCGTAACAATCCCTTCGTTACCCTTCCATGACTTATCTTTTTTATCGACAGTAAGAATGAGTTCAATCCCTTTTCTTCTCCATGCCTTCAAATCAGATGCAAAGAGTATTTCAGAAGGACATTTAGAACCGTACAGCAGAAAAATCCTTTTATACTGTTTTTTGTGTTTAAGAATAAACCTGATAAGCGAGCGCAAAGGTACAATGCCGATACCGCCTGCGACAAAGACAACATCCCTTTTTTTGGCAGCAGAAGCACTAAAGCCGTTTCCGTACGGCCCTCTCAGCCACAGGGTATCTCCCTTCTTCAATTTGTGCAGGATCGAGGTAACGTAGCCGACTTTTCTTACGGCAAATTCAATATGTTTATAAAGCCCTTCCGTAGATGTGACGGAAATGGGCACCTCTCCGGTACCCCATCTGCCGAGCATAAAAAACTGTCCGGCTGTATAATCGGTTTTTCGCTCGGGCATGACTTGAAAGAGCTTTACACCACCCCCTAAATACTGTGTTCCTTTTATCTCAGCCTTAAAGGGAAGATAAATATTAGTGTTATCACGATTCATTTTATAAATTCACTCATCTTTCCAGCCGCCTTTTGTCACTTATCCTCTGGCCGTTTAATCTCACTTTTATCTTCTGTGATATTGTCGCAATATCTATCCGGCCCGGGCATGTGATAGTACACCTGCCACAGCCAACGCATCCGAATTTATTAAACTGCTCGGGATAATAAAGCAGTTTATGGAACCACCATCTCTTTGTTCTCATGCTCTTTTCCTCGGCAGGGATATTGCCCCCTGCCATTCTGGTGAATCCCTTAAAAAAGCACGTATCCCATATCCTGAATCTTTTGCCCTTGTCCTGATTTTGTGGTCTTTCCACGATATTAAAGCACGTGCATACCGGGCATTCGTAAACACAGCCCCCGCACTCAAAACAGCGGTTTGCGACCCACATCCAGAAGGAATCGTTTACTTTACCGGCCAGGATTTTCTGCCTTGTTTCTTCGAGATTGATCCTTTTTTCAAACCTTGTCTGAGCGCTCAGAACAACTTCATACTGGTCGTCGTAATCCTGCTTTCGTGCTTTTTCAAAGAGGTGTCTGAAGGGCAATGATATGGTTTCGCCTGCAGAAGAACCTATCTGTACAAAGTATCTATCGCCCAGGTCTGTTAGCTGAACGTCAAAACCGGATTCAAGAAAAGGACCTGTTCCGAGGCCGTTGCAAAAACACGTAGTGTCCGGGTTGTTGCATCCGATGGATATAAATACGGTATTTCTTCTTCTTGATACAAAATAGCTATCCTCAAATTTTTTGTTGGGACGGCTGCGGTCATAGGACGATTGAGTTCTGCTGCCGTAAAACCTGCAAATCAGGTTGATCGCTGATATATCACATGGTTTTGTGCCGAAAATAACACGCGTTTTATTATTCTGAAGGTCTTTTATCTTTTCCCCTGAATAGTCAAACATCCCTTCCACCTGTGGAAATACAAATTCTTTTGGCAAGGGCGCAGCGGTCCCGCAGTCAAGACTGATCTCATGTATCCGTTCAACAGTCTTAAACACGAAATCTCCGTCAAATCCCTTCATAGGCCCTATCAGTTCCATGCTTTTTCTTAGCTGACGCAGCCAGTAGGACAGATAGTTCTTATCAAGTACAAAGTCTCTCTTCATCTGAATGACCTTTATCCCATATCAAAAACACTATACTTGTAATTTCAGATGTTAAAGTTTAAATGTCAAATGAATGCCAAAATTCAAATTAAAAAAAAGTTCAGATTTTTCAAGAATGTTTGGTATTTGATTATCTAAACTTGATTTGGCATTTGGATTTTGACGCTTCATTTATGCGATGAAATATCGCGTACCCTTTCCACCCTGGCAGCGCATACCTTGTACTCGGGAATCTTTGCATTCGGGTCAAGTGCCGGGTTTGTAAGCAGATTGGCTGATGCTTCAAAGAAATGAAAGGGGATAAAAATCGTCCCCTCAATTATATTATCTGACACACTGACAAGGGCCTCTATGCTGCCCCTTCTCGTTGAAACCCTTATATTTTCCCTGTTTTTAATACCAAGTCGTTTTCCATCTTCAATACTCATCTCTACCATACATTCAGGCGGTTATCTCTCAAGTGTCGAGGTCCTCCTGGTCATGGTGCCGGTATTATACTGAAAATAA
>CAYFYW010000280.1:0-6607 GCA_964347425.1 uncultured Nitrospirales bacterium | reverse complement strand
AGTTACAAGCCTTCCAACGCCTCCGTCTGTCCATGTATAGGGGTCTGAGCCTGTGCCAGCTCCTGTTCTCTTTACATATCCGATATAGAGGACATCATCCTGATAGTCCAGATCAGGGTCATTCGAGATGTTAATCGCAGAGCCTGCGAATGCGTATTGAACTCCGGTATCTATTGCCGTAACATTACTGTTATTTGCCCCGGGACCTGATTTCAGGTCAAAGACAAAGATCCTCAGGTTCTGGTCAGAACGTCCTAAAAACTGCCGCTCGGTAGTCTGTATCGGTCCTGTAGGACCTGAGCCAAAGGCAACAAACCACCTGCCGTTTTTGGTATCATCAGGGTCATCATCTCCATCAATAAAGCCATCGGTATTTGTATCTCCCAGCTTGGGGCTTATCCTGACGATCGAAGGACCTGTTGATGCAAAACCGAGATTTTCATCTGAAAACTCCCAGAGAAGTTGGGGATTGTTCTGGTCTGTAACATCAAGGGCAAAGTAGGAAGAATATCCTACACTTGTGCCGCCTACATCAACAGGTGTATTAACGCAGTCCTTGCATGGCGTGTCTGTTGCCCGGCATGCCCCGCCTGTACGCATACCGCCGATGATAATAGTTCTCCAGGTGTCTGTGGGGTCTGCCACCCCTGTTTTTGGGCAATCCCAGTAGTTGGCTTCTGCACAGCCCGTGGTTCCAATGCTCGCATCAAAGATATAGGGAGCAAGGTCAACGGTATTCACATGGCAGTAGTCCGGGTCTGCGATATATTTGAGATAGGGAAGGGCATTCTTCGGGATAAATGCCCACATCTCTTTTCCAAGGTCTGTGCCTGACAGGCAGGCCTTATCAGAATCCCCGAAGGCGCAGGTAACAGGATCCTCGGGAAACTCTAGTCTCCCCAACTTAAAGGCATGGATCATCCCGTCGTTTCCTCCTGCAAAGACCATGCCCCTGTTTTTATAGGTTGTGGTCTCTAAATAATCCCTGTATGTTGAATCCCCGTGCTTGCTGTCATAGGTATTCAATGGTATCCATGAGGAAATTCTCGGTGTTGAATTTAGTATATCGCTGAGCTTCCATACATGAGGGCCTGTCCCGTCAATCATTACTGATCTTGATCTGTACACGGGGGTGGAGCCTCCTGCAAGAGGAGGATTAAAACCTCCGCCTTCCACAGTATCTTCACCGTGAATGTACCTTATTATTGCTTCCGCTTCGTCAGCGTCTGCTGCCTGCAGGAATGACTGCAGAGCTGCTTTTTTAGCAGTTGAAAAATCGATGAAACCGCTCCCATCAATTGTCGTATAAATCGTCCTTGCATCTCTAGTAATGTCTCTGTTCCATAATAAACCGCCTGCCTCCCAGAGGTTTTTCAGCTTCTCGAGGAAAACAGGAGGAGTCAGTAAATCATCACAAACACCGTCCCCATCCTTATCTTTGCAGAGTGTTGCTTTTGTCCGTGGCGGCTGTGCTTTTGTATCGAAATACAGCGTTACAATACGGTCGTCAATGAGGTTAAGCTTCGAGTCCCGATTGGAATCCTCTCGTATAGATGTGTTTATAAAGAACGGGTCAACATGATACCATAGATTGTGAGCCACGCCTGTCCATCTGATTACATCATTATCAAACTGATGACGCGGATAAAAAGCAGCCTGGACAAGATTGGCCCCCTGGCCCTTACCGGATGCAAGAACAGAGGCGGCTGTTCCTGAAGTTGCCCTTTTAAGCATATTATCAAAGGCGTTTCTAATGGCATCTTCAAGCTCCTCTCCATCTGTTGCTTCGTAAAAGGTATCAGGCTCATGCTCAGCATCATTGTTCTGGTCCCATTCTGACTGAAGATCAGGCAGGTTATTTCCATTGGTATCTTCAAACCCTCCGTTTATAGATGCGTACCTGAGCAGAGTTGATCCCTTACCAAAGGCAAAGACTGTAAAAAGCGTTAAATTCTGCATGCCGTTAATTTCATTTACCCCAAGGGTAGCGCTCCTGAGGTCTGTTGTATGCACGGCTAAGGCAACGTCCTCCAAACCTGCCACATAACCACTATCTGGAAGTTGCGGAGGGTTATAGCCTCCTTTGCACTGGGGCAGAGTTGACGCGGGAAACGAAAATGTCTCACCGGGTAAGGTTGCAGACACAGCAGGGCATTCATTTGCATTAAGAGGGGCGCCGCAGTTAAAGTCAGATCTGCCATTTGCGTAATCCGATACAGAGGCTGGCAGATAACCGTCAGCGCACGGTTCACCGTCGGTAAGATAAAGGACAAAGTTCCTTGCACAGGAAGGAAATCTTGTCTGACCGCCTTTCCCGTAGTTTAAAGGGTCAACGTTATTGTTTATTTGATAATCACCTATGTTATATCGAGGGCCGGGGCCTCCTTGCATACTTGCCTGCTGGGCAAAATAACCGGCTACTGTCCATAATGTCTCAGCCAATGGTGTACTGCTATCCGGTCTTGAAAAATTTATCTCACTGACTGTGTTTGAGAGACTGTCGCCGGATACATAGACCTGAACATGACCGCCGTGAGGAGTGGGATTGTTTTCATTATAAAATGAAAGCCCCAATCTCGCTCTTGTGCCTGCAGATTCCTGTAAAACCCCTTGCACGGGCCTCGGTACCCTTACCGCCACATTATAATCAGAGCCAAAGGAGCTGCAGCCCGAACCGGACGAAAAATCAAATTCAGACGTGCCTGACCCTCCTCCATTACATGAACCACCTGCTGTTAAGACTCTGAAGCATCGTGTTCCTGCAACAGGCGCATAATTTTCGGCATTTGGTATCTCCTTAAATCTTCCTCTGCCATCACAGTCTGCAATTTCCCCTAAAAGCCTTTGATAACCGCTGCCCTCACCGGAAGTATATTTTCCTCCTGTTAATACCTTTCTCATTACATCTATCCTTCTCATCGTGACCCAGTTAAGGAAGTTGCCGTCCCATTCATTATAATTTTTTGACCTTGCGCCGGGCAGGCAGCTTCCTGTCTTGGGTGCAGCAGGCACGAATCTGTTAGAGGAATAAGTATACCAGCGGTCAGGGTCAAAATAGCCGTAGTATTTATGATAGTTATCCGGATTTGCCTTATAAGCGGCACAGGAAGGTGGATATGTGCCTGGGTCTGTAAATCCTGTGCACGGGCTGCTGCTGTTTGCACAGAGATTATCATCAGTGTCAGTGGTTGTGCTATAGCCGTCAAAATAGGCAAACTTAAACATGCTGCCGGAATTGTCAAGGACAATCATGACATTCGGAACTATATTCTGGGTAACATAAGGGGGCACCTGACAGTAATCCTCCATAATTGCAGCGCCTGCATTTCCTGAGGGCAAAAATGTAAAAAACAAAGATATTGCAATAACGCTTAAGATTAAACGTTTCATGATAGCCACCTCACTCCAGCATATTTTCATCATAGATCAATACGCTTTTTATACTTTTGCCACGCAAAAATATCGCAACCTTTCTGCCTGTCTTTAGCTCGTCTTTTGATAAATCCTCTCCTGAGGCATCTCTAAGGGGAACGCCCAAGATATAGTAATACTCACCATTAACTTCAATAGAGTCGAAAGTAACATTCTCTATCAGCCCTTCTTTTACTCTGACTTTTTCCGCAGAGTTCGATGCGGCCGGCACGACTATAATCAATAAAAGGGAGAGAATTAGGCTCAAATTTTTCAATGTTCCAGACTTTCTGTTCATCGCTGCCTCCATATATCCTGAGAGTTTATCTATCCTCTTCCGTCGAGAGGAGTCAATTCTCCATTCTGCATTTCCTTGGTTCGATTTACCTCAACCCGAATTATCAGACGAAAAAGGTCTTCATCTATTTGGGAATTCCTATATTGAATACACCAATTATACCTCTATTCGATAATGCAATCAATATTTATAATGTCTCTGTTCAATGAACAGTTTGCATGCACCGTTTCAACGCTTACACCATCTTTTTAAAAAATCGTGTAATCCGTATCTTTCTTCCACTTTTCCTAATTCAGAGACCTTTTTAACTATATAATTCCCTTTAGCTCGGAATCGAGTCGATCCGACTTGCTACAGGGTTTCCTTATCCGTCATTCCGCACTTGATGCGGAATCCAGATAGTCTGTTTTCTGGTTAGATACCCTGCGGTCTTGCCGCAGGGTGGTTCATTTACGGGGGCTCATTGCAGTTTTTTGGTTAGCTTATAGATTTCAGGGAGAAAAAAACAGAGAAAAAAAGGGGCTGTGGTTAAGCGTGATTCCTTATTCAGGCGGGTTTATCTTCAGGGTAAGGTCCCGCGTTGTCTCTCCGCGCTGGCCGTCTGTAACAGAAACGGTTATGGGCACAGCGCCTGTGAACTCCCGGGGCACATTCCATGTTACAATGCCGGTTTTTGCATCAATGCCCATTCCGTCCGGTGCGGATTTAAGAGAATAGGTAAGGGGGTCTCCATCGGGATCAGAGGCCCTGACCTGAAGGGTGTAGACTTCACCGTCAAAAGTAAACGCATCATCCTCGATAATCATTGGCGGAAGGTTTTGTATCTCCCTGTTCAGAATAACCGGCCGGCCGTAATCCTCACCATCAAAAGGGGTCATTTTGATGGCGACCTTATCTCCCCTCCTGAGCTGACTATCTATGTGCGCGGTCGTACCAGCGGGACTGCCGTTCTTTTTCCATTCGTATAAAATAGTTACTCTCTCTTCATCAGGGTCGCTGGCCTGTACATCAACAGACAGCGTGTCACCCGGCTTAAACACCTCGGGCAGTATCTTGACCCTGCTGACTTCCGGCGCCGCATTTGTGATTTGAATACTATTGGACAGCACCTCATTGCCCTGAATTATCGCCTTTGCCCGGACCATATCGCCTTTTCTGGTATTCGCTGCCTTAAATTGATAAGGGAAGGAACTGGAAGTTGGCCTTTCATTCACAAACCACTCTATCTTTGCATCAGAAAGGTTAAAGCCTCTTACAACTAAATTTAATACGGAATTGCGTGAGGCATTAACAGGCGTTATCTCCATTGAATATCCCTCTTCACCTGCAGATGTCTGGGGCCTTTCTGAAACACCACTGCTTTTGACCTCAGAGGGCTGCTGACTGCTGATCTCAGCAGGCTTTTCCGATGAACAGGACAGAATGAGACACAGAGATGTTATACACAAAAGCTTGCGCATTAATATTGATAAAGGATAGACAGCTTTGCCCTTTCAGCCGCATTAGCTGAATTCTGTGCATCTACCTCAACCGTATAAAGATATGGAATACTCTTTACCATTATCTCACCAGGGTTTGATAACACTACCCCGGTAATCTTCAAACCTTCGTCCGCAGCAGAATTGCCCTCGACTGTATCAACTATCTTTGCACGGACATTATATTCTAACGGATATGTTCCAATAAAAAACGCCATATCAAAGCTCGCAGTGGTGGCGGGGTTTATGTTCAGTGCATAATCGCACGCCAACGGCCAGGTGCTTGTACTGGTGTTTAATTTAGGGGTCAGGCAGTTAGTTCCGCCAACATCCAATGCCGGAATATCCAGATAAAAACCAGGGATACCCGGGTCTCCTCTTGCCCCGATAAGCTCATATGCAACGTCTGCACCGCCGAGACCTGCTTCAAAAGCTGTCTTATACCTTTTCTGAACACCTGACATCTGCGTACTGACCGTTACCATATACAGCAATCCACTCATTATTCCGAGTGTAATTGCTGACAGAACCAGGACCATAACAAGGGCAATGCCTTTTTCATTTTTAAATATTCTCATTTTTTCACCTCAGATTATTAGGTCTTGCAACCAGAGTATACACCTTCCACCTGTAGTTTTGCCAGTCAGTAATAGCGGTAAGGTCAAAGTCGCTTCCCAAAGCCACAGACTCACCAACCGTGATACAAGTGGCACACATGCCCGTGAAATTATTAAACGTAAACCCCGGGTCCTTCTGACCCTCATGGGCAAGGATGTAAACCCTCACCTCTCTCACCTGATCTCTTATCTCCGAAGCCATGAGAGTATTTGTATAAAATGCACTTCTTTCAGATTCAACACCTCCAATATTAATGACATAGATTATTTGCATATCAGCCACACAGTCGAGAAGATGCAATAAATCATCTGTTCCATCTCCATTACCATCCAAATCAAAATTCCCATCCAGTTGATCTACAACTGCTTTTACCAATACACCCGTCCCGGTGGCACACCTGTTAGGCACCTCATCGGTGTCAGGGTTATTGGATGCCCTCCAGATGAAATAATCCGCCCTGTTAAACGGCATTCTCAGGGGTGTAGTAACCGGGTTTACATCATCAGTAAGACCGTATACAACCCTTGTCTCAAGGTTATCAGGAGGCGCAAAGGCAGGATCAAATAAACTATGCGGATCAGTAGTATCCCTGTATCTTGTGGTAAAGCTCGCTCCATTTAATACCAGGGCCCTGGTAGTCCTGGGTGAAAGGACGATTACCCTGTCATTCTCCTCAAGCATTTCTCCGGATGGATCCCACTCTTTTACTATATTACCCACACTGAGATGGGTCCACTTTGAAGATGCCGTATCGCTTGCGATATTCACAGCCTTAATGACAAGCACGTCTGAACCATTAAGC
>CAYFYW010000279.1:0-3104 GCA_964347425.1 uncultured Nitrospirales bacterium | reverse complement strand
TTGTCCCGAGGTCATGGCAAATGCAGTGAAAATAGACGCGATCATAGCTATCACGCTATGGAACTGAACATGCTTTTTGAGGGCGAGGCTGAATGGAATGGAAAATACCACAATTGAAGCAGAAAGAAAAACAAGGGTATCATGAGGCCCGACAAGGGGCAGTCTCCCGAGTCCAAATCCCCTGGAGAATATGTAAACCATTTGAAGAATAAGCCCGCAATACAGAAGCGGCCTTTTCCAGAGCGCAAAAAGATAGGAGGCAAAAGAAAACGTGAGTATGAGCATTGGCATATTTTATCTTATCAGTAAATCCCCTATTTACCCTTCTGTAATTTCGCAATTATAAATAAAACTCGTCTTATATAATTTGACATTATAATGGCTATCCTGATAATTTATTAAATCATTTTATATCATATAAATTCTTAAATTAAAATATACACCTGAAAAACTCAGACCAAGCATGCAGAACAGAAGGAAGTATCAGAGACTTATGATTGAAGGTTTGGATGTCCAGTGCAAGATGCTGTTTGCTACTGAGGTTAAACTTTTGAATATAAGTTTCAGCGGCTCCTCCCTCCAGATTAACAGACGGCTGAATATGGGGAGCGAATACACGCTGTATATTGAACGCAAAAATAAACAGATTTCATTAAAGGGTGTGGTGGTATGGGAAAAACTGGGTAAATTGCAAAAAAATGAAAAGGGCGAAATGGCTCCCGTTTATGAAGTGGGGTTACAATTTATGGACGTTTTGACAGACAGGGGAAAGAAAGTTATTGCATTTATCCAGGAAAACTTTGTCCCAAAACAGACAACGGCAAGATTAAGTGGGGTGAGACTCGATATCCTCGAATATGAAAAAGGCACGACTGCCGATCTCCATAGAAGTTACGAAGTAATAAAAATAAGCATCGGCGGTATGCTGATAGGCACCGAAGAGCGACTGGAAGCCGAACACACGTTCACAATGGAGTTGAACCTTCCTGAAAGTAACGAGCCCATCAAATTTCTAGGAAGGATAGCTTCCTGCTTGGAAAATCCAAATAAGACCCCCAATCCCTACGAAACCGGTATAGAATTTATTGAAATGAACAATCAGGACAAGTCAAAATTAGAGGATTTTATTAACTCCATTGAGAATTTAAATAAATAATCCTATGTCCATTCGCCCTATTCCCTCTCTATAACGTTCCGATGGCTTCCCTGGTTATTTTTTCTGCCGTCTCAAACACGTCTCTTTTTCCATCCTCTGTCCTTGCCTCAATATAAAATCTGACTTTTGGTTCCGTGCCTGACGGTCGTATCATAAGCCAAGAATCATCGTCAAAGACAAGCTTTGTGCCATCAACCGTAATAACCAGTTTTACTGTCTTCTTACTTTCACCCACATCGACAACAGTCCCCTCTTTGAAGTTTTCCCTGATGATTGAAAGTCTCTTAACCAGAGCCTCGCCTGCAAGGGATCTGTCAACTGCAATGCCTGAGCGGTCAGGATAATAATATCCGTATTCATCCATGATGTCATTGAGATACGTACTCAGGTTTTTACCAGTGAACGCCATCATCTCTATTGCAAGGAGCACGCCAAAAAGCGCATCCTTTTCCAGTGTGTGCCTATACCCGGATATACCGTCTGACTCTTCAAAAGCAACAATTGCCCTTTCATGAGCAGTCGCCACCATGTACGGCCTGAAATTTTTGAAGCCCACGCTCGTCTCTCTGACAGTTACCCCAATTTTTTCTGCTATGGCATTTACAAGATTACTTGTTCCGACTGACTTTGCCGCTATCCCGGAAAAACCTTTGTGCACATGAAGAAAGTGCAGAGCCATTGCGCCAAAATAATTCATGGATATCTGTCTGTTACCGTCAGCATGCCGTATTCGGTCACCGTCCGGGTCCATGATAACCCCGAGCTTATATTGGGCATTGCTTTCCTTCAAAACAGTTTCCACCCCTTTCATATTTTCCTCAGAAGGCTCCGGTGCAACACCCGCAAAAAGAAAATCGTCTTCTGTCCGCAAATAGCATATCTTATCGCTCGTTCCAAGAATACTCTGAATTCGCCCCCTCGTTGCACCGTGAACATTGTCGATGCAAATAATACAGTCTTCTTTCTCGATAAAATCGCGTATTTTCTGGATATCAAGCGTTTCCCTTTCAGTCAGATAGTCTATATAAAGCTTCGTGAGATCTATCTCGTTAATCTTCTCTGGTCTGCTTGAGGGAATCTGAGTGGTTTCGCTCATCATTCTGTTAGCCGTCTCTTCTATCTTTGTGGTAATCTCGGCACCAGCAGGCCCTCCATCTGAAGGATTAAACTTAAAACCACCGTAATTCGCAGGGTTATGGGAAGGGGTGAGATTGATGCAGCACGAAGCATGAAGCATCTCAATACCTGCAGAAAATTCGGGTGTGGTAGCCTCGCCCGCATACCATGTCTTAATTCCCTCTCTTTCAAGGAGTCCAATAACCTCAATGGCAAATGCGACACCGAGGAATCTGTTATCATGGCCAACTATAACACCTCTTTTTTTAATTTCTTCAAAACCGGATACCCCCATTGCCTGCATAACAGAAGGGTCATTATCCTTGAACATCTGGACAATAGCTGAGGTCACAACCCTCACATTGTTGAACGTGAAGTCAGTGCCGATTTCACCCCTCCATCCGGACGTACCGAATTTTATTCTGGCGGGGGTTGTGTTTTCTCGTGCAAATCTTTCAATAACAGCCAGTAGTTCCCTGTTTTTCGAAACATCTGACAGTATCGTCTTCCAGCATGAAGCAGCATTTTCAAATCCCTGGGTCATCATACCTCCTGCTCCATTGTAAGTTTACTTATATAAAACAACTAAATACTTGAGTTTTATTGATTTGACACCTGCCTGTCGCAGGCAGGGATTTTGTAAGACGATTACACCGATTAAAAACGTGGTCTATCTGTGTAAACTGAGTTTTTAATCTATTATTGTAAACAAATTCAGCATGAGATTGAAACAGGTGATTTATGAAAAAATTGTCGAAACAAATTGTACCTAAATTGAGCGATTTAATTTTATAAAGTCGGAGCGACTCTCCACGAAGACTCGCTTCGAAAT
>CAYFYW010000278.1:0-10691 GCA_964347425.1 uncultured Nitrospirales bacterium | reverse complement strand
AGCACGGAGGTTCGCTTTGCCAACGATGCCTCTTTTTCAATAGACCCCGGTGAACTTGCCCCCTTTAAAAACGAACGGTATCTGTTTCTACCTGGTGCCACTCAGTCAAAAATCGACGAGCGCTACGTCATGTGGAGCAACGACCTCATTGCCAAAAATCCGGATTTGTGTCTTCAGTTACTTTATAAGGACAACGTTATGGGTTGGTTTCTGTCACAACGAATCGAGGGAAAGGGGCTTAATCTTGTGCTGGCTATGTTGCACCGCGAAGCACGTGTCTCAGGACTAATCCTTTATCAAAAAGCCCTTAACGCCTACGCCCAGCGTGGTGAAAAACTCGGATGGGCTAGTTTCAGTGTCACCAATACAGCCGTGCACAACATCTACTCTGACCTCGGGGCACGGTTTCTCTCACCTGATGGCAACTGGCTTTGGATTCGTTCATAGGGGATTAGGGTCAACATGCAGATGGCGGTATAGGACTAAAGAGTTTAATTTTTAATTAATGAATGAAAAAACAACCTTTGACCCGGCTTTTTTTGCGGAGCTGAAAAAGGCAGAAGAAAAATATTTCTGGTTCCAGATACGGAGGAAGTGGATTTTTGACAGGATAAAGAAGTTTATTGCGCCTCCCGGCAAAGTTCTGGAGATGGGCTGCGGCACAGGTAACGTGAGCAGCTTCTTGTCGCAAAAGGGATATCTGGTTACGGGATGTGAACTTTATACTGAGGCCATAGATATGGCGTGGCCCGGTTTCCGGACAGTTCGCGAAGACATAAAAAATCTGTCGTTTGGAAACAACAGTTTTGACATCGCAGGACTCTTCGATGTGATCGAGCACTTTGAAGATGATATTACTCCTCTCAAAGAGGCATTTCGGGTTGTCCGGCAAGGTGGAATTATTGCATTAACCGTTCCGGCAGGAGAAGAACTGTGGAGCTGGGTAGATGAGGTATCTCTTCACAGAAGGAGATATTCAAAGCAACGGTGTGAACAAATTCTTTCAGAAGCCGGGTTCAATCCGCTTCTGGTCGAGTATATGTTCATGTCATTATATCTGCCTGTAAAATATTTGCGCCGGAAGAATAAAAGGCGTAACGATCACTTTAAAATTAATAGAATCGTTAATACCCTGCTCAAGGGAATTTTTGATGTTGAAAGATTCATCTCGAAAGGAGTACCCCTTCCCGCCGGGACATCAATAATCGCAATTGCTCAAAAACCGTAATCCTGACATGCACTAATTGCCCTTTATTCTGTCTGTTTTATATTCATTTTCTCTCAATTTCTGCAACCATTCCTCAGCCAACGGATTATCCGGAGCCCTTTCATATGCCATCAGAAAAGCCCTTTCAGCATCATCAAGTTTTCCCATCTTGAAAAATATCTTACCAAGCGTTATAAGGTAATTCGGATTTATCTGATTCCCTATCAACGCCCATGCAGATGCCTGTGCGATGATCGTATTCGTTCCCTTCTTTTTATCTATTTCATATTTTTCTATAACAGACGAGTTATCAGAATCTTTTCGTACAAAAATCAATGATAAATGATCCGCATATATCAACACCCACTCTTTACTGTCAAATAACTCCTCCACAACAGGCATAATCTTCCCATTCTGCCAGAGAGGCTGTATAACAAAATATGAAATGTTATATTTTTTAATTACACCTTTCCATGAAAGATGGGGTCTATCTATGGCAAACGCCACAACTCTGTATTCGTATGTAATATCAGGTTCCAGTGATCTCGTGTCTATGAATACCATTTTTTCAGGATACAGCCTCCATACCAGATATCCACCAAAACCATATTCGTTAAACATATTTCCTTTGATTTCCACATCGCTGAGAAAATCTGCAGCGCCCTTTGGAACAGCAAAAAATTCATTTCCCTTGAGCCTAAATCCTGCAAAAGAAGTTAATGCGTTAAAAAAAAGAAATACCCCTGTAACACCTGCAATCAAAAACAGAAAACCTTCCTTTGCTTTCAGTGCCTCAGCAGACCTTCTAAATACCCTTTCCTCTCTCAAATTGACAATAATTTTCGCAAGAATGGGGGCAGATATACACATATAAAACATCATATATCTGTAAGCAACAAGACTCATAAGGGTAAACACTATAAGCAATAACATATGAACAGCTCCGATCTTCTTAAAATACCAGAGGCTCAATAAAGAAACTGACAGGAAGGCAATGTATGAATAATCCACCGGTATCATTTTTATCCCGTACAGATGAAAAGTCGGCAGCATTTCCACAACATGCATGGTATCCTGGGTAAAAAAGCGCTTTGAAATCATCTGTATAAAAATACCCCCTCCGTTGGGATTGAGAAACGAAAAGACAATGGATAAAATCCATATCATCAACAGCCCTTTAAAAATATTATCATCACAGCCTTTCCTGAAGAAATAACGAATTCCTTCTCCCGCAAGATATATAGAAATCAGCAAAATACACACAATATATCCGGGATGCATGTTTGACAGCAACATTACTGATACCGGGATCAGAAATATTTTCTTAGACCTGTTTATCCTGAAATCTTCCAGTAAATAATAGACTAAAGAAAAGACAAAAAAAGTAAATAATTGAGGTCGTTCCCCTTCAGCAACCAGACAATACGAGAACACGCCTGATATTAGTAAAAGTGAAACCAGCTTAGATACCTTTTGTTTCCTTATAATCAGGAAAACAAAAAAAAGCAACGCTAAGAGAAATATCGCTCTTAAAACGATGATCCCCTTCAAATCCCATAAACTGTAAACCCCGTAAAAAAACACCTGAGCAAGCCAGTAGCCCCTCAATATAAACGATTTTCTCACTGACGGAGTATCATGCGACGTATGTAAAAATGGATCGTTTTGAGGCAGGGATTGATTCTCAACAATATATTTTCCGGTTGCGAGGTGCCACCAGAAATCGACATTAGATACCTGCATCCGGAGAAGAGAGATAAAGAAAAACAAAAAAAATGAAAATATCGTAACAAATCTTATTACACGACTCACGTCAACAGAATCTTTACGGAGAGCTAGCATTCCCAATATTGCATTCCCTATACTACTTACTCAGTATCGTTCAAAATAATAATTTTATCCATCACCTCTAACTTCCTCAGCCATTGCTTTACCACCGCATTACCCGGATCTCTTTCATATGCCATCACAAAAGCCTTTTCAGCATCATCAAGCCTCCCCATCTTGAAAAAAACCTTGCCAAGAGATATGAGGAAATAAGGGTTCCCCTGTTTTTTCAATGCCTTGGCAGACGCCTGAATAACAATCGTCTGCAATCCTTCTCTCTTATCCATTGCAAATTCTTTTATCACAGACCCGTTATCAGAATCATTCCGTAAAAAAATCAATGCGAGATGGTCCTTGTAGATCAACACCCACTCTTCACTGTCAAGCAATCTTTCAACTAAAGGATAGATGTTCCCGTAATGCAAAAGAGGTGGCATGATAATATATGAAATATTATATTTCTCAATAACATCTTCCCATGACTGATGTGCCCCATCTTCAGCGTATGCTACAGTTTCGTATTCCTTATAGACATCTGGTTCCAATAATCTGCCGTCAATAAACACCTTTTTTTCAGGATACAGCCTCCATATCAGATATCCCCCAAAACCGTATTCATTAAACATATTCCCTTTAATGTTTATGTCAACAAGAAAATCAGCAGCATCCTGCGGAGCAGAATAAGCAGTATCCACCTTATACTCATATCGTGCAAAAGAAGGTATTGCATTAAAAACAATAAAAACCCCGAACAGACATGCAATCAGATATAAAAAGCCCTCACTTGCTTTCAAAATTCCAGAAAACTTTTCAAACACCCTTTCCTCTCTCAAATTGGTAATTAACCCCGCAAGTACGGGAGCAGCTGCACACATATAAAATATTACATATCTGATCGCGAGAAAACTCATAAAAGTAAAAACCATAAGCACTATTATATGAATGATACAAGTTCTCCTCAGATACCGCAGGCTCAACAGAGAAAACAAAAGGAAAGCAATATATGAATAATTTATCGGGGTAAGCTTGTTTGCATACAGAAAAAAAGTGGGCTTGAACTCCACAATGCCCTTAATATACTCGCCGTGGATAGAGAAAACACTTGCCAGTATAGTCGGCCCGTTTGGATTTATCAGAGACAGAATAACGGTTAAAACCCATATTATCAGCACACCCTTAAAAACGCTCACTTTATTATCCCTGCTGATAAGACACCGGATCCCTTCCCCCAAAAGATAAAGCGTTATGAGCAGTATACACACAATATATCCGGGGTGCATATTTGACAACACAATTACAAAAAGGGGGATAAGAAATACCTTTTTAGACCTGTTTATCCTGAAATCCTCTAATAAATAATAGACTAAAGAAAACACAAAAAAAGTAAATAATTGAGGTCTTTCTCCACCTGTTTTCTTGGCAATGAAAAAAACCCCTGCCACCAGCAGAAGCGCAACTAAATCAGATACACCCTGTCTCTTTGTGTTCATGAATACAAAAAGTAAAAACAACAATAATAATAAAGACCGCAGTATAATGATTCCCTTGAATTCCCACACACTATAAACCTTATAAAAAATAACCTCGGCAAGCCAATTGCCCCTCAATATAATTAATTTCCTCCTGGAAGGGGCCTTATGAGACGTATAAGAAAAAGGATCGTCCTGGGGCAGGGACAGATTCTCCACTATATGTTTCCCGGTTGCAAGGTGCCACCAGAAATCGTAATTATGTACAGGTGTTCGAAGAAATGTTATCAGGAAAAAGATAAAGAAGGAACATACTGTGAGAATCTTTATGATGCGAATCAGATTGATAGAATCTTTCTGGAGAATTAACGGCCCTATGGTTTACCTCCTCCTGACCTGATACCCCCAGATAATTCGGTTGGCGCAATAATTAATCAAAAAACGGTATGTCCATAATTTACAGGAAAGACACTAGAAATTTGTATTATTATTGCAATCTATGGCAAATATATCACCGGCCACCCTGGTGTCTGCAATACCTGTGGCAGTGGCGACAAAGCAAGGAGTTTGAGGATTTGTATTTGCATCATAAGGGACCGCAACGGGCGGAACAAGAGCCACGTTCTGCATTATCGCATAATTAAAATTTAAAGTGCTTCCCGGCCTAAACCCTGGTAGATCCACCTGGATCGCAGGCACACCTGCCGCCGTCATGGTATAATCTCCTTCATCTGCAAAAAACCGCTCCTCAAGAAGTCTTAAAGATTCGAGGTTTGAATATGCCTCTGCGCGTGCGGCTTTTTTCGATGTCCCTATGTATGCGGTTACCGCAACTCCTGCCAGAATACCGATAATGGCTATTGTTACGAGAAGCTCTATTAATGAAAATCCCTGTCTATCCATTGTATGTACTCATTTGTATTCATTCTACCAGATAAATTCATGTTTGCACAATAAAATAACTCTCTTTTATATTCGCATCAAATTCGCTCAAAAAAGGGGAGGCTATACGCCCCCCCTTTTTGAACCCTGCTGTACGAGTCTATTCAGACGAGACAACCTTACATTTCAGCATTTCCGCGCTGGCAGTATTGGTCCCTCCAGGTCCATTACTGTTTGCCCTGAGTCTGATCGTTGTAGTAGTTGGATTACTAAGCACAACCTGCCCTTCTGTGCCTGCCGCTACCGTTGTCGTGGCGCAAACTACATCCGCCCCGGTAGCGTCATTGAAAAGCACCAGACTGGCAGCAAGGGTACCCATACCTGCCCATGGTGAAAGCTCAACGCCGTTCATACCGCTTCCGTTAGTTCTGATAAGTGCGTACTGATTAATAACAGCTTCCGCAGCATCATTTGTACCCTGAGAATATAGAGTAGAGTTGTTCATATCAGAGGTATTAACGGTTCCGTCCCAGTTCGTATCAACTTCTATCAAAGCAGCGCCGGGACTTCCTGAAACTGCACCCTTTATGGCGGAATTCAGCCAGTGCTGCAAGTCCGACTGAGACGACTCATGAGCCTTTACAACATTGGATTTCCTTGCCTTTTCCTGAGCACCGAGATATGCAGGTATTGCTATTGCAGCAAGGATACCAATAATTGCAACGACTATGAGGAGCTCAATCAGGGTAAATGCCTTCCTCTCTCTTAAATTTTCTACTGCCTTAAACATATTCTTTTCCTCCCTTTGTTAGATTATAATACTTACAAAGTCAATGAATTTTACGGTCATTGACTAACCGTCTGCCAAAATAACTGCTTCTTTAAATGCCTTTTTCATCACCTCCTTTGCAATCTCTCCATGTAAATCCAGTATAGTCATTTTTTATCCTGTGTCAAGCATTTTTTATGCCAAGTATCCTCTTCTTGCTTAACCTGTTGAAAATAAATAAATTTCTGACTACCTGTTTTTTGACCTTCTCTATGTAATATTTACCCAATTTGTCATAACTGACAGATTGTGCCACTATCAGGCTTTTTCTCATAAAAAAGCCTGTATTGCGCCGTTTAAATAATACCACAGAGAACATTGAGAAAACCGAGATCTATTTCTCCGGAATGTGCCACCCTGAACCAGATGGTACAGGCTACTTATGGTACATGCCTCTGTGGGACGAAGAATCTGTTTACGTCCTTTGTTTAATCGGCTTTATTAGGTTCAGGATATTTGACAATAAATTCTATATCTATTAATTTACTTCATGCTGTATAGTCTCTCCAGACTTCTCGGACGTATGAAAAAAATTTTTTCTTTTTATCTTGTTTTTTTCATAAGCCTCTTTATTGTGGGTTGCGAAGGCAAATCACCCCAGGAAGCCGTAACGACAAAAACTGTTCAGACAGCATTAAAAGACAGAGCATATTTACCTGCTTATGGAGACGCCCTGATAGCGGGCTCTATAGGTGAGCCGAGTGTCCTGATTCCCATGCTTGCAGGTGACAGCGCTTCTCATAACGTAGCAGGGCTGGTTCTGAACGGACTCGTCAAATACCATACTGATCTGAGCGTCATAGGAGACCTTGCAGAGTCATGGGACATCTCTCCTGACGGACTGGTCATCACATTTCATTTAAGAAAAGGGGTCACATGGACTGATGGCACTGAGTTTACCGCAGATGATGTCATGTTTGGTTATAAAACCATTATTGATGAAAAAACCCCGACCCCCTACAAGGAAGATTTCCTGCAGGTAAAGAAAGCTGACGTCCTTGACAGATATATATTCAGGGTGACTTATGAAAAGCCGTTTGCGCCCGCGCTCACGTCCTGGGGAAATTTAGTTGTCCTTCCCAAACACCTTCTTGAAGGAGAAAACATAACAAAAAGTGATTTTGCGAGAAACCCTGTTGGCATGGGGCCTTACAAACTAAAAAAATGGACTTCAGGCCAGGATCTCGTGCTTGACGCAAACAGGGACTATTTCGAAGGACGGCCGTATATAGACAGATATATATATAAAATAATACCTGATCCGGCAACAATGTTTTTAGAACTGCAGGCAGGCGGTATTGATATGATGGGTCTTACCCCGATTCAGTATACCAAACAGACTGATACAGACTTCTTCAGAGAAAATTTTCAGAAATTCCGTTACCCCGTGTTTTCCTATACGTATTTGGGATTCAATCTCAAACACCCCTGGTTTCAGGATAAACGGGTAAGACAGGCGGTGGCACACGCAATAGACAAAAGTGAAATCGTGGATGTTGTCTTATTCGGCCTCGGAAGCCCTGCCACAGGACCATATGTTCCAAACACCTGGCCTTATAACCCTGATGTCAAAAAATATGAGTATAATCTGGAAAAGGCAAAAGAGCTCCTGGATGCCGCGGGCTGGAAAGACACGGATAAAGACGGCACTGTGGACAGGGACGGCAGGCCATTTGAATTCACTATTCTTACCAATATGGGCAACTCTCTGAGAAAAAATACTGCAACGATTATACAGTGGAAACTTGAAAAAATAGGTATTAAGACAGAGATAAGACTGCTTGAATGGAGCACATTCATAAATGAATTTATTGACAAACGACGTTTTCAGGCGGTCATACTCGGCTGGAGTATAGGGATAGATCCCGACCAGTATGACATCTGGCACTCAAGCAAAACAGGGGAAAAAGAATTCAATTTTGTAAGCTACAGCAATCAAGAGGTTGACGCCCTGCTTGAACAGGGTCGAAGGACGTTTAACATTGAAGAAAGAAAAAAGGCTTACTACAGGATTCAGAAGATACTCGCCGATGAACTGCCGTATATCTTTTTATACGTGCCCGATGCCACGCCCATTGTGCACGCCCGGTTTAAGGGTATCAGGCCCTCACCAATAGGAATCAGCTATAATCTCCATAAATGGTATGTGCCGAAAAATCTGCAGAGGCACAGCATAATAGAGCGTTAACGAAGATACTACAATCATTCCTTTCGAAAGACTATCATCACGTTTTCGTCAGTCCAGCCGATTTTCTCCGGGTTTGTGTAATGACGCTCAACCTGCTGTCTGAAACCCTTGAGTGCTTCACTAAATTCACCCGGTGAATAGAGAGAGAAAGTGGAATAGTGTTTGTTCTCAGCCTGGTTAAGGAGACTGACCAGCGACGCGGAGCGCTCAAACCGGAAAAATTTGATCGTCTCCAGTGTCAATAATCCAAGTTTGTTAGTCCATTCCTCCACCTGGCAGAGGTCATAGAGGCGGGTTTCCTTTTCTGCAAAGCCCGGGAAAAGCCGTCCCCAGATGTTCCGGGCGTTCTGACTCCTTAAGCGCGTATAGACGAAGACAAAACCCGTTCTTCGCAATGCCTTTGCGGTCTTATTGAGAAACGTGATGGCGTTGAAGTGATGTATTGCGTTGAAGGTGAGGATGCAGTCCAGCTTATTGTCCGGAAGACTGAGGTCCAGGGCATTTACAAGCTGTGCCGTAAAGTTGCTCTGACCACAGCTCTTCAGATAGCGAGCCGTTTCCTCCACCATGGCCTCGTTTACATCACTGCAGATCAGGTGGAGTCCAGGCACATGCTCTAACAGAAGGAGATCATAACGTCCTCCTCCACATCCGACATCAGCCCCATTAATATGTTCCCTGTCTTGCAATCTGTCCCGAATGTACAGGACCGGCTCCATATCGGTTGTGCGAAGTACATTATAAGAAGTCGACAGCTTCTCAAAGTGATTGTGCATCCAGTCTCTATCTTTTTCTGCCATATTTTTCAGGTTTTTTCAGACCTTGTGCTGATTCCAGTCAAAATCCTCAGTCCAAAATTCCTGCGAAGAGTGGATGACCCCTTTGATACGCTGAACACCTAGCAGCGTAACAGGGAGGCAGGCTATCGGTCCCGTGCCGCAGCCGGCTGCTCCTCCAGGCCGCGATAATCAGATACTTCACGCAGCTTGCCACGTTTACCATTAATGAAATCTTCCATCATACGAAAGG
The DNA here is from genome assembly GCA_964347425.1 of uncultured Nitrospirales bacterium. Taxonomy (GTDB): domain Bacteria; phylum Nitrospirota; class Thermodesulfovibrionia; order UBA6902; family BMS3Bbin08; genus CAYFYW01. The sequence goes on along the minus strand of CAYFYW010000278.1, from coordinate 1,260 downwards.
CCTCATCATCTGCATATTGCTGTGCCGGATGCTTGCAGAAATATGCCGATGGTGCGTGAAGTACGCCACCCTCACCACGGTTAAGTGCCAGTTTGGCACAACGGATGGCATCGATGGCAACACCCGCGGAATTCGGCGAATCCTCAACCGAGAGCCGCAGTTCAAGGTTCATGGGCACATCTCCAAACAACCTGCCCTCCATGCGAATGAAGCAGACCTTGTTGTCTTTCTGCCATGGCACGTAGTCACTGGGGCCTATATGGATGTTCTCCTCATCCATTCGTTCTGCAGCTACGGACTGCACGGCTTCTGTCTTGGACTCCTTCTTGGAAATCAGGCGGCTGCTGTTAAGCATATTCAGGAAATCTGTGTTCCCACCAGTATTCAACTGGTAAGTACGTTCCAGCTTAACCCCGCGCTTTTTGAAGAGGTCGGTAAGGGTACGGTGGGTAATGGTGGCGCCCAGTTGCGCCTTGATATCATCACCGATAATCGGGATGTTTTTTTCTTCAAAGCGCTTCGCCCAAAGCGGATCGCTTGCGATAAAGACAGGAATATTATTAACAAAAGCGACACCTGCCTCAAGGGCGCATTCCGCGTAAAACCGGGTTGCTTTTTCCGAGCCAACCGGCAGGTAATTCATCAAGATTTCGGCTCCCGAGTCTTTCAATAATTCAACAACTTCTTTCTTGGATGGTTCCGGCTCATCAGCGCGCACGAACGTGTATTTTTCTTTATAGTTACGCATGTGTTCCGAAAATCCGTCCAGCACAGCACCCATGCGTACGGTGACACCGGTCATCGGAACGTCCGTACAAAACAAGGCCGTGCAATTGGGTTCTGCCGAAATAGCTTGACCAACATCTTTTCCAACCTTTCTTTTATCGATGTCAAAGGCAGCAACGACTTTTATATCTCCGGGTGAATATCCACCGATTCGCCAGTGCATAAGACCAACCGCATCATCTGAATTCTTATTCTGGTAGTAGTAGATACCCTGAACCAACGAGCTGGCACAGTTGCCAATACCGACAATTGAAATTTTGATATCATTCATGAGCGTATTAACCCTCCTTTGCACTTGCAGTCAATGCTTATGAATACCCACAGAAGAGCCTGCTTTGATGATTGAACCACAGTATCTACACATATTTCAAGCCCTTTATCATGTAGATATACAAACCGGATTTCAATGTCTGACTCTATGTGATAAGACTACCGAAAAAACCCACTATTTTACTTTGAAAAAAAATCCCTACC
>CAYFYW010000277.1:0-2379 GCA_964347425.1 uncultured Nitrospirales bacterium | reverse complement strand
ATTCGAAATAATAGCCTATGGGCTGTGAGTCTTCGATTCTCTTTAAAGACGATGATATCACCCAATTGGCATTTTCGCCATGAATCGTATCGGATTTTTATATTTCCGCCTTGCTTGAGGAAAGGAGACATACTGCCACTGAGAACAGGCAGTGTGACGTAATCCCCTGGTTTGAGATTTTCATATTGAAGCCCCAGCCAGGAATCGATTAAACTCTTATCTTTTTTTTCAGCTAGACTCACAATCTCCCTTTTTTTCAAATTACCTTACAAATTTGTATTTTTTTTCTTAAAAAAAAGCTTGACATAAAAGTTATGAATGGTAAAGTATAATATTATTTTATTACAATTTTGTAATTAATAATAGATCTTTTACAAGAAATGACAAAATGGAATTTAAATCCATTTTGGTTTAACGGCTTTCTCGGTTCTGCGCTTTTATTCTACCTCATAATTGTATCCCGCTTTCCTAACTTTATCATCAAAAAGCCGGCAAAATAAGTCAATATATTAATTACAAAAGAGGGCATGCTTTTATGATTCGCTTACGCTTTAATTGCTTCAAAAAAGCATATTTGAGATGCGGAGTTTTAAAGGGAGGGCTCTGATATGGATATTAAATATAATATGCAAAAATCTCTACTATTGAGCATAACAGCAATTATAATTGCAATATTACTGCTGGGTGGTTGTGGAAACATGGGTCAGGTTCAGAGCCCACTGAATGAAGAGATTCCCGGCAACGGGAATGAAGATACCTCAATAGGCACACTTGCTCTAACTACTGCGGAGCTTCCTCGCATAGACCCAACCGATCCTTTTTCTCCTCCTGATCCTCAAGTGCTGGTGAATAATATATTGGGACCGGGGGTTTTTATTCCAGATATTCCAAGTTTTGAAGAAGTAGTCTTCCAGGGGCAAACCTGGTCTGCCGGTACATTTTCGGGCGGCACCGGCATCATTGACTTTGAGAGCGGCATAATTTTGAGTACCGGAAATATCGTTGATGTTCCTGGACCAAATGGAAGCGATGGTACAATTGGCAACAACAATCTACCTGGTGATACAAACTTGGACACACTGGTTCCTACAGGGTATGCCACCTCTGACGCCACGGTTTTAGAAATCAATTTTATCCCAACAGGTTCCTCCGTCATTATGTTTGATTATGTATTCGGCTCTGAGGAATACAACGAATACGTTAACTCCCCTGTCACCAATGTTTTAGGGTTTTTCGTTAACGGCGTTAATCAGGCGTTTATTCCGGGAACGAGTGTTCCGGTGGCAGTCAATAATGTTAATAATGGAAATCCTGAACCTGCAGATACATTTCTACCCGACATGAGTAATCCAGGGCTCTATCGAGACAATGATATATCAACACAGGGGACCCCAACACCGCTAGACACGGAGCTTGATGGTTTGACAACGGTTTTCAGCTTTGTGGCCAATGTAAATAAAGGCTCACTAAATAATATCAAGCTGGCTATTGCCAACTGGGACGGACCTGATAATGGATCCGGACCTGATCTCGATTTCGATTCGGCTGTTTTTATCAGGGAAGGCAGCTTTATCTCTCCACCTATCGCGCTGGAACCCTTAAGTGACACAAACAATGTCGGTACATCCCAAACTGTAACGGCCACAGTTGAACTAGGCGGAATAGCACAATCGGGAGTGTCGGTGAGCTTTGAAATTGTGGATGGACCACACGACGGAAAAACTGGCACAGCAACTACAGATAGTAGTGGACAAGCCACCTGGAGCTATACCGGTACTTCAGGCGGACCGCTGCCAGATAAAATCATTGCAACTGCTACCATAAATAGTTTCAATCTAGAATCCAACCCCGCATATAAAATATGGCAATTCTCTGATTTACCTTCAGTTGAACTCCAGACCGTCGAATATGCTTGGGGTGCACCAGAGCCTGGCTTTATGTGGGACCCGTTCCCTGATGTTTTCGAAGGATGGTTAAACGTACGTATTGCGAACACCGGCGCTGGTGATGCATTTAACGTAACAACTTCGATTAGTAGTCAGCCGATTAACACTAACCCTGTTGATCCCAATGTCATTATTGGGGATATCCCCTCAGGAGGCAGTGCCTGGAGTGTGGATACCTTCACTACCCGCGTGGACCTGACGAATCCTGTCGATCCATGTGAAGGTGTATTCTGGCGTATTGGGTATGACGATGCCAACGGTGTACATCATGTCATCGAAAATGTGCCCGAGTTTCCGCCAGGTGAGGGACCGTGCTCCCCACCCTCACCCTAAGGCTGCCATTTAAGAACTGGTTTTCGAGCTGCAGCGACCTCATCGACACGGGTGATCTTCGTTTTACTAGGCGCTTTATGTAAAACCTGGGGAGAATGCT
>CAYFYW010000276.1:0-1599 GCA_964347425.1 uncultured Nitrospirales bacterium | reverse complement strand
CAATTTTTCACCATCGTTACCAGTAAGAAAAAAGCCTCCACTTTCTTTGTCAACAAATAACGCTATCATCTCTTCACTTAGCTCTTTTGACTTAATGAGCCATTTAGCATCAAAGGTCGCTTCGTATAGATCCAACATGGCCATTGTCATAAAGGCATAATCATCAAGAAAAGCCTTTTCAACCACCTGCTTATCACGGTAGTGCCTCATCAATCGGCCATTATTGTATAAAGTTCTCAATATGAATTCAGCAGAACGCTTAGCTGCATTCACATACTTTTTTTGATCCAAAACCGCTCCGCCATAAGCCAACGATGAAATCATCAGGCCGTTCCATGCAGTAATAACCTTATCATCTCGATGTGGCCTGATTCGTTTTTGGCGCGATTGAAAAATCTTTGTTCGAGCGGCTGCGAGAATATTTTCTATCTTGCCGGGATTCTTGCTAAATTTCTTTACAAGCTGCTCTATTGAGGTCGAAACGTGAAGAATAGTCTTGCCTTTTTCAAAATTGCCTTTCTCAGTAACACCGTAGTAAGCATTAAACAACTTGGCCTGATCTTCATCTAAAATAGAAGCTATTTGCTCCGACTCCCATAGATAAAATGTGCCTTCCTTGTCTTCACTATCAGCGTCTTCTGCACTGTAAAACCCGCCCTTTATGTCGGTAAGATCTCGCAGAACATAATCAAAAATTTCCTTCGCAATTGTTGCATATTTTTTGTTTTTAGTAATTTGATAGGCTTGGAGATAAACCTTGCTTAGTAGAGCCTGGTCGTACAGCATTTTTTCAAAATGCGGGAGGAGCCAGCGAGTATCGGTTGCGTAGCGATGAAAACTACCGCCTATCTGGTCATAAATACCGCCTTTTGCCATCGCCTCGAGCGTTTTTTCAACCATATGCAAGGATTGTTCATTGCCCGTACGATACCAGTGGCAAAGTAATATCGACAGGTTCGCTGGCTGTGGAAATTTCGGGGCTACTCCAAAACCGCCATTGACTGTATCAAAAGTGTCTCGGAAGTGATTGAAAGCATTTCTTAGCATTTCCTGCGAAAGTTTTTTTTCTTCAACTCGGCCAGTTTTTGAATCTTTCAGAAATTCGCTTAGTTTGCCTGCTGAATCGACTAATTCCTGTCGGCTGCTTTTCCACATATCGGCAATGGATAGAAGCACTTGCTTAAAAGCCGGGCGGCCGGAGGAATCTATAGGCGGGAAATACGTCCCACCGTAAAACGGCCTGCCGTCAGGCATAAGAAAGACTGACAAAGGCCATCCGCCGGAGCCGGTCATTAGCTGAACAGCGTTCATATAAATCTGGTCAACGTCCGGACGCTGTTCTCTATCAACCTTGATGTTCACAAAATTCTCGTTCATTATTTTTGCAATTCGTTCGTTTTCAAAACTCTCTTTCTCCATTACATGACACCAGTGGCAGGTTGAGTAGCCAATTGAAAGAAAAATAGGCTTGTCCTCTTTCTTGGCTTTCTTAAAAGCCTCAGGTCCCCAAGGGTACCAGTCAACAGGATTATGTGCATGCTGCTGAAGATAGGGACTGCTTTCGTGAATAAGCCGATTACTATGTTTCGGGGTGGTCGT
>CAYFYW010000275.1:0-3170 GCA_964347425.1 uncultured Nitrospirales bacterium | reverse complement strand
CTTTCCTGTTCCATTTCAACAGCACATCCCAGATGACTGCAGAACGTACTGTACGCAACAACACTCTTGCGGGGGCCTGCGCCGCCTTCAACCACGCATCCCAGATCCACCAAGAGGTTCTTTCTTCCTACAAGCGGATAATCAAATTTAATCGATCTCCCGACCTGGAGGTCTCTCAGGTTTGCAATCTTTGTCTGTGGATAGGTACCTGATGAAAGAGCGGCACTGGCTTTACCACTTAATCCTGATGTCAGGGCAACCACAGCTGCTCCTGCACATCCGGCAGTTTTTAAGAGTTTTCGTCGACTTACACTTTTTTTCTCCGACAATTCTTTCTCTCGGTCTTCACTCATCATTACACCTCCGTTAAAAATAGTTGAATATCCCGGGCTTAAGCGACCCTCGGCTGAATACTGACTGCTACCATGCCATCACCAACTGTGAGAAGAACGTGGTAATATCCCTGCTCTGGTCTCCACTGGCAGTGGATGAGTTATGGTGTCCTTCCTCTAAGTTGGCATAGTCGATCCCGGAAAATAAATGAAGATCTTTAATTATGTTCCAGTGAACCTGTGCGTAAATGTCTGTTCCCAATTTCTCATCCCGTCCATCCGGGGCATCGTTTAATGTAAAGTAGCCTGCTCCTAAATACCCGTCGACTGTGTTGATAATCGGAAAAGTGATTTTTGCCTGAATAGTCGAGATACCGAGACCCAGGTTTCTGTTGTTGGCATAGTTACCACCGTCTATATTGATTGGGTCATCAACGCCGGTATCCATCGGCCACTGAACATTCATTTTCCCTGTATACCCCCATGCACCTGCACCATGATATACCGATTGTGGCGTGATAAAGCTGCTCGCTGAGTCCTCATTATCGTCTGCAAAGTCCTTGTCACCAGAGGTATATATGCCCATTACCCCGATGTTAATCTTGTCAATAGGGATATTTACGGCCACCTTTGCCGCATATCCGGTTGCTGACTTGTCATCGGTGCCTCCGACGGCACTGTTGTCTTTGCTGTAAGTGCTTCCCAGTAAGAATCCGCTGATGTTCACATTGCCTATATCGTGTCCCCCTCTTACCCCATAAACAAAGAGATCCGTATCCTGGTCAATCTCTGTATTCTCTTTTAAATAAAACGCAGAGGCGCCATATTTCTGGTAGTCAACGTCAAGGAGATAAATATCCACATCATCATCTCTTGAACTTTCGTCACCTTCGTATAATTTACCGGTTCCTATCCTGTAGCCGATATCGTTTACACTTCCTGAAAACACCAGTCCGAGGGGAGCAAAGTCCCAGTCACTGCTGAAAAGGGTATCTCCAAATTTGTCGGACATTGGAATGATTCCTGCGGTACCGGTGACCTGGTCGCTCAGTTTTGCGTTGACATAGCCCTGTCTTAAGTCAAAAGCAGGATCTGAACCCGAATCATTGAATCTCCATCTGTTGTTGTACTTGGACTCATGAAATTGTCCGATGCGGAGCTGTACGTGAAGCATTAAATCGTCGCCAAAGTAATAGTCAAATGTCGGCATGAATCTCCACCGTGCAGCTGATACGTTATTATCTCCAAAATCATCTTCATCGCTTCTTGAGTCCGCATAATAGTTAATCCTGAAATGACCGCGAAAGTCTAAATGGGCACCTTCAGCCGAAACCGGAGTATGTATTCTGGCTGAAACTGTTGGAACTGCTAATAGAAGTGCTGATGTCACACATAAGAGAATTAACATCAGATTTTTCATTCTTTTCCCCTCCTGTTTGTTATAGATATTTTCTAGAGTACTTCTGTCCACTATGTTTACTGCTCTTCGTCTCTGTTAAAGATGATTTTTTGTTTATACCTCCTTTCTTTCTTGAGAATTTATTGCATTGTTTTGCAACTAGGCGAATTACAGGTTAAAAAAATATCAATCTTCTCATTCTATGAACCCTGACATTTGCAAAGTTTTCTGACGTAAAGGATAAGGGACCTAATCTGAGACTCACTGAAGGTGTTACCCCACGGCGGCATTAAAGTAGATTTGCCAACAGCCTTTCCACCCCCGCTGATTGCTTCATACAGGTCACTATCAGTTTTATTGCCCATCGACCTTGTGCTGGTATGGTTTGCAGGCCGTGGGTCCAGATTCTTTGCGTTAAAACCTTTTCCGTCTCCTTTGGTTCCATGACAGGGGGTGCAGTACCGAGTGTATATCTTCTCTCCACCTGCTAGAGAGGGTATTTCTTCTGCCCCGCCTTGATTAGAGGAGATGGTCAATACTGACAAAGTAATAATCAGAACAATATTAGTAACTGTCATAACGATCTGTTATTTCTGTAAAAAAAGCCTGCGCCAGGAAAATATTATTCCTCCCATGTTCTTGGTCGTCCGCATAAAAAAACCCGATCGATTATCCCGAAGTATCGGGACAACCAATCGGGCTTTAATAACCTGCTTGTACAATATGCAGGGTTAAAGTAACCGTAACCGAATTTGATTTCAGGCAATAAGCATGCCAAATTTAAAACTGATACGAAATCATCTGAATTTCTTAAAAAAATTCAGATTTATTGAAAATTTTCCAGAAATATTGCGCAAAGAATGTGTCCTTTATGCAATAACACTGAAGAAAAAAAGTCATAATTTATAGGATTCAAGCTACTTTATTATTTCAATACTGTTTATATTAATCCACGCTATACTGCCGGAAGTTGTTCTAAATGTTACTTCATGGTCCACTCCTTCCATGAGGAAACCAAATCTCTGAAATATAGCCAATAGTTCTTTTTTAAACTGTTTCTTCTCTTCATCTGTCATTTTATATCGGATTGGCGCACTGTTCGTTGACTGTGCATTATTCTGTACAGGGAACCTGAATGCATATCCTTTATATTTACGCATATCTCCTCCTTACCCATCCTAGTACATAGAAATTCTTTAGTGAGAATATCTTATGTTAGCGCTCCGCTACAGCCTGCGCCTGCACCTGCAGTACACATAAGACAGAGGTTATTTGTTACAATTCTTCTCCTGCTCAGTTCCGAATAACTAAAATTATCTACACTATTTGAATTTCCATTTCTCATTGACAGGTTGAGCATCTGCCAGAAATCGCAATCAAAAAGTCGCCCATCAGGTGAAACACTTATCAGATGTCTGCACATTACGTTTTTTACGGCA
>CAYFYW010000274.1:0-7167 GCA_964347425.1 uncultured Nitrospirales bacterium | reverse complement strand
TTCCCAGACTCCAATCCACAAAGTCCCGCCGTATATATTGGTAATATACGCCATGGGAGGGCTGGAGTGTGGAATAAAATGGACCTCTACCGGGGCTTCGCCGGAAGGTGACGGCTTATTTGAGACCTTGTGAGTGGACAACACTTTGCCGGTGCTGGCCTGGATAACTGTTACAGTTTCTCCCGGTTGGCCGATACCGTCAGGGGGATCTGTGCTGGTCACGATAATACGATCAATGGCATCATGGATCGTGATCCCATGAGGATACGGCTCGGGCAGGGAAATGCTCTTGACCGGCCTGTCGGTTAAGGCATTTCCCACGATGATGTTCTGGGATCCCATGCATGTGAGGTACCAGGTTTTTTTGTCGGCCGTAAAAGTGGCGTCCTCGAGAACTCTACAATCAGGAATCTCAACCGCCTTCATCCGGTAGGGGAAGCGCGTCATGTCAATCACGTGCAGAATGCTCAAACCCAGGGCAGTCACGTAGGCTTTGTCCCTGTCCTTGTTGTAAAAAATATGATGGTTCACCAGGTTATGTGGCAGAGGGATATCCATAAGAATTTTGCCAAAGTTTGTGGAATTCGGATCGACATCAATAATCGCAATCCCCTCCTTGCGGCTAATCTGTTCCGGCTTACTCTCATAATTAATCATAGCGAGAATTTCGGCGTTGGTGACGGAAGCTGAGCACACGAGTATTATGATTGTCAGCGCCAAGCTATGAAAAGAGAGGAAATGATGTTTAAGTTTCATGATACACCTCCTTATTTTGATAAATTAAGCAATAAGAGTCTCTCCAGGTTCTATTAATTTTAAATTTATACATAATATGAAGTGGATACCATGATCAAAATCAGAATATTAAGATTATCTGTTTCGAATCTTATACATTATTTATTCCAGAATGAAATGTTGTATCGCGAGGTGGGCTGAGTTCTTTGGTTTTTGAACCGTTAAAACGTTGAAGGGTCTTCAGGTGGAAGCTCATTTTCATCAAAGGGCATAACCCCGAGTTGAGTCATAACAGACTTAACATTTTTCAAAAGCTCAATATAATCATAATCAGACATTTCTTGTTCTAATGCCTTCTCCACTAATTCATCGAATGCACCATAGTCAAAGTCTCCATTAAGGACTCCGGAACGGCTCAATACCGCATAGACTGTTTTATCATCTCTCATATCTTCACTCTCTTTAATCTGAAGAGCTTTTCTGTTTTCAGGCAACGCAATGTACCATTGCATTGCAGAATCCAAAGCATCATAAAGGGTTAAGATGCCCATTGATATCCTGCCCTTACGCAACCTTTGTTCACCTCCCCTGATGTGCAGTTTAGTACGCATAAGAAGTCCCTCAATTGGACCAAGCGCATTTTCATCCATTAAACCAAAGTGCGGCATAATGAATATTAACCTCCTTTACTTTATTCTGCTACAGGGTAATTTGACCACCAGCTAAATGTGCACCTTTTCATCTTCCTAAGTGCATTAAAGATATTCTTGCCCTCTCATCCTGTATTTCTCGGAGTATTCTGAGATAGGGGTTAACGGAATTGTACGGAAAGCTCCAGATAGCTGAAATGTCATATTTTCCTGTGGGTGCTTATCCCGAGCACCCTATAGAGTGGTCAAAAACCGTAAATTCCAGTAAAAAGGGCGATAACGGCGACAACAAATGCTATTGTTTTTATTACGGTTGATACGGGTGCGAATAGACCTACAAGGATCAGGAACATTCCCAAAACTACCCTGAATGGCTTATCAATGCTTCCAACATTTTTCTTCATCGCTGCCTCCATATAACAGGTTATATTATGCTTTGTTAAGGCTGAAACATTTTAAGGAAAAAGTCAAGCTAATCCCGCAAATCAGCACGGGCACCAAGGCCGCCAAACCTAACCATTCAGTCGATTCCGAATAAACTTTTTCAAAGCCTCACTTTCTTGTACTGGCTGATAACATTTATCCCTGATGCATGGAACTACTCTATGATTATTCTTTTTTCCATAAACAAGAGTTTTGTACGGTCTGATGGTAAAAAGCGCTGCGTTTGAAATCTCCGCACCGGGTTCTGCCTCTACAGTCAGCCTGAGCATGTTAAAATAAGCGTCATGGGCTAAAAAATAAGAAGCTGAATGAATGCCAAACCCCTTTGCAGTGTTTGAAAATAATCTCAACGATTTTTCCGCATATTCAAAATACCTGTCATTGCTTGTTATCTGATAAAGCTTGAGTAAGGAGTATGTCCCGACAGCGTTTGCAGAAGGGTGGGGAACGTCCTCAATACCCTTTAATCTTAATCCCATAACTTCGTTATCGGTATCAAAGAAGCCACCTGAGTCATTATCCCATAAGTTGTTTATGCACAACTGCATAATCTCGTCAGCTTTCTCAATGTATGCTGTATCTCCTGTAACTTCATATACGTCAATCAATGCACCTACTAGGTAAACATAATCATCAAGCATTCCGCGCACTTTCTCTGAGTGAAAAAGCTCACCATCTATGTAATAAAGATTTAATATTCTGTCAATGCTTTTAAGGGCAAAGTCTTTTAATTTTGTATTCTTAAACACCCTGTATGCCTTAATATAGGAAGATATAAGCATGCCATTTATAGATGTATACAACGTTTTATCAATAAATGGTTCACGCCTCTTTTTTCGCTTATCAAGGAGTTTCTGCTTTCCTGTTCTGATTATGTTGAACAGTTCCTGAATCCCCAAACCTGTTTTTTGAGCAATCTCTTCAGGCCCGGCTGCAAGAGACAACACCATCTTCCTATCGTCATGATGCATTTTACCTCTCTCACTTAAAAGGTGCATGGAGATCACTTTAAATTCCATATCGGTAAGGGTATTTTTCAATTCTTCTTCTGTCCATGTAAAGTACCCGCCTTCATCATCAGGTGTAACATCTGCGTCCTGACTTGAATAAAAACCTCCTTCACTGTCAGCAAGTACAGTATCCAGGAATTTAATGATCCCCGATGCTGTTTCCCTGAAAAGTTCATCTCCAAAAACAGAGTAAGCATCTACATAGTTGCCTAAAAGCCCTGCATTATCCGTAGCCATTTTTTCAAAATGAGGGACTATCCATGCCTCGTCTACTGAATACCTGTGAAACCCTCCTCCAAGCTGGTCATGAACCCCCCCTTTTGCCATAGCCTCAAGAGTTTTTCTAACAGCATATCCAATAGGTTCCTCTTTACTGAAAAAATATCTATTAATCAGAAACTCCATTGCTCCTGGCATTGGAAATTTTGGGGCAGTCCCAAAACCACCATTCTGAGGGTCAAATCCAGAAAGAATGTTCTTTACAGCATTATCTACGAGAGTTTCATTCATCTCTCCCTGTAACAATGGATCTGGTATGAGTGCAGCCATGAGTTTTTCAGTGTATTCGGTTATCTCTTCTCTGTTTGACTGATAGTGAGCAATGATTGCTTTTAATACCTTTTTGAACCCCGGTTTTCCAAATTTATCCCCGGGAGGGAAATATGTCCCGCCAAAAAAAGGTCTTTTGTCCGGCTTCAAGAATACACTAAGCGGCCAGCCGCCTGCAGAGCCCATAGCTGCAACTGTCAACTGGTATCTCCTGTCTATATCAGGTCTTTCATCTCTATCGAGTTTTATATTTATAAAATTATCATTCAGCAGCCTTACTGTCTCTTCATCCTCAAAACTTTCCTTTGCCATTACATGACACCAGTGGCACCACACAGCGCCTGAACTCAAAAATATAGGTTTATCCAGATCCCTTGCCTTCAGAAAAGCCTCTTCAGACCATGGATACCAGTCAATTTTTTGATACGCTGCATGCCTGAGATATGCAGATCTTTCTTCAGAGAGTCTGTTCATTTTTCATTTTTATTTCACTGCACTAATATCTTTTCCAGACATTGCTCCCTGTCTTTTATTCCCGTTATGAGACAGTATGCTTTGCATACTATTTATATTTTATTATCTAAGCTAATATGACCACGATGATTTAAATCATATCATCACTACTGTCCGGTAAAAGTATTCATAAATTTCAATGAATTGTCATTCCCGCGCAGGCGGGAATCCAGACAAAAACTATATGTATGCTGGATTCCTTCTTTCGCAGGAATGACTGAAAAGGTTTTTTTTATCATTACGTATAATATTTATGAACTTAAAAAATTAACCGGACACCAATGTCATATCATATCAGTGGGGTCAGGTCTTGTAATGCAACATCATGTGTTGTATACCCTGATTTGTCAGGTTATTCAGAATAAAATTTCCATAATAGCCGACTTGGCAGCATCAGAGCAGATTAATGCAGAACATATCTCAGAGGCGATTCAGTACAGGAAACTGGATAGGGGGGAATCTTAGACTCAATGGTTTCAGAAATCTTAAATGTCAAGATGTGACTCCACATCCCATCTTGATAATAAGTCAACTTATTCAACAACGTCCCCTATGTTTTGAGGAAGGGACTATATATTGGTCAGCCATGATTTGTAAGCCTTATCTTCTCCATTTACAATTTTAAAGAAAATCCCCTGTAATTTTTTAGTTATGGGGCCAGGTTTGCCTTTACCAATAACCCTTCCGTCCACTTCTCTGATCGGTGTTATTTCAGATGCTGTACCGGTTAGAAAAGCCTCATCTGCAATGTAGAGTTCATCCCTTGTGAAATTTACCTCTTTTACTGCAAGATTCTCATTCTGAGCTATCTCAATCACACTGTCTCTTGTAATACCTTCAAGAGTGGATGTGAGTGGCGTCGCTTTCAAAATGCCTTTTCTCACAATAAACAAGTTCTGGCCACTCCCCTCGGATACATATCCATGTGTGTCAAGGAGCAATGCCTCGTCATAACCACAAGAAATGGCTTCTCTTTTAGCAAGGAGGGAATTAACATAATCACCACATGTCTTGCTTTTTGTCATGGTTACATTTATATGGTGACGTGTAAAAGAAGATATTTTCACCCTTATACCATTTTTTATACCTTCTTCACCGAGATATGCTCCCCAGGGCCATACTGCTATTGCAACCTTTACAGGATTGTCCTTGGGAAAAATACCCATAGACCCGTAACCTATATAAACAATAGGTCGTATATAACATTCCTCAAGCCTGTTCACCCTTATAGATTCAATGATTGCTTTATTAATCTCTTCAGGGGTGTACGGAAGGGTAACCTGCAAGATGTGACATGAATCAAAAAGTCTATCTATATGTTCTCGCAATCTGAAAATTGCCTGACCTTTTCGGGTCTTATAACTCCTTATCCCTTCAAACGCTCCAACACCATAATGCAACGTATGGGTAAGAATATGTATGTTAGCATCAGACCAGTTAACAAACTTACCATCCATCCATATTTTTTTTGACTCCTTAATCATCCCATCTCCTCAGGGCTTCACAAGATAAAGCCCTGGAACGATTTATGTGACAGCCTGTAGTATTTGATGTTTTACACAAAAGACGTACTTTATGTCAATAAAGCTGTTAGAGACATTCAAAAAATCCCGTAATCTCAGAAGTCTCTATTTATTTTCTATTCCACTTCCTCCCAACCGTGTTTCCCTATAAGCGGGACAAAAACGCATGGCGTTGACATCGAGGTATCTATTCCAGAAGGTGTTTTTATTATCTTATAGAGAATCTGAGAATATCTGTTGCCCATCGGTATAACAAGCTTTCCGTTAATCTTTAATTGTTCTATGTATGAATCGGGTATTTTTGGGGCTGCAGCAGTTACTATGATACCATCAAAAGGAGCCTGTTCAGGCAATCCCAGAGTCCCATCACCAATTATTACATGGACATTTTTATACCCAAGGCTTTCAAATACAACCTGTGCCTTTTGGGCAAGTGACCCCATTCTCTCTATAGTAAATACCTCTGAAGCAAGAAATGAAAGCACAGCTCCCTGATAGCCTGAACCTGTTCCTATCTCAAGTATTTTTTCATCACCTTTTAGTTCAAGTAACTCCGTCATTACGGCAACCATATACGGCTGAGAGATCGTCTGTCCCTCACCAATGGAGAGAGCACAATCTTCGTATGCCCTGTTACGGAGTCTTTCATCAACAAACAGGTGGCGCTGGACATTTTCCATTGCTAAAAGTACTCTCTCATCTCTTATTCCTCGTGCCTTTAATTGATATTCTACCATCAAATGTCGCAGTTCTTCGTAATTCATCTCTTCATTATTCACCAGGCACTGGTAATTGGTTATTATTCTACTATGTCCTGTTTAAAATTTCTCTTGCCGCAATTATTCCAGAAACCGATGCCTGAATAAGTCCCCTGCTAACACCTGCACCATCACCTATTGCAAACAGGTTCTCAATTTCCGTCTCGAGATCGTTATTGAGTTTAAGCTGCCTTGAATAAAATTTTACCTCAACTCCATAAAGAAGTGTATTCCCGCTATTAACACCGGGGGCAATTTTATCCATCGCTTTAATCATCTCAAGGATGTTTGAGATATAACGGTATGGAAGAACAAAACTGAGATCGCCCGGGACCGCATCTCTGAGAGTTGGCCTGACCCGACCTCTTGCAATTCTTGCAGGTGTCGACCTGCGACCTCTCTGCAAATCACCAAGTTTCTGAATAATTACTCCTTTGCCCAAAAGATTTGCAAGTCTCGCAATATATCTTCCATATAGATGGGGTTCATCAAAAGGTTCTGTAAAAAACGTACTTACAAGAAGAGCTAAGTTTGTATTAACGGTTTTTCTATCAGAATAACTGTGACCGTTAACAGTCCATACACCTTTTACATATTCCTTCACTATCTCTCCATAAGGGTTTACGCAGAAGGTCCTTATCCTGTCTTTAAATTTCTTTGAATAGAAAAGCAATTTTGGTTCATAAATGACCTTTGTAATTGGTTCAAGAACTCTGGCAGGAAGCTCAATTCTGATACCTATATTCACAGGATTCTTGAGCAAAGAAATCCCCATTGACCTTGCCTGTTCTTCAAGCCAGAGTGAACCTTCTCTACCAGGAGCAAGAATCACAAAATCTCCATGAATAATATCCCCACCCTTTGTTTCGACCCCGGTAACGTTATCATGTTCATGCAGTATCGTGATTACATCCTTAGAAAAGGCAATATCTATCCTAGAGTTAAGGTCCGTCCTTATTTTCTTGAGAAGCACCGGACATCTGTC
>CAYFYW010000273.1:0-3572 GCA_964347425.1 uncultured Nitrospirales bacterium | reverse complement strand
GCAGTAACTCTTCTATTAGACATGGGATTTTCAGTTTTATGACTGAGGTCATAGACTGTTCCTCCCAGTCGTGCAAATTCATCCTGAACCTTCATGTTCAGGGTGAAAACTTTGTATTTTCTCTTGCCCTGTTCTGTTAGCTTCTCTATACGTTGTGATACGATAGCACTTCCCCCTTTAACAATCGCAAAGCCTTCTTTGAAATTCTTTTTGATATCCTTCTGGATTTTGTCCCAAAAACTCATGAATTAATCCCCTTTTATTTATTGTCTTCTTCCACTGCCTCTTTAAGCATAGATAAAACATCAGGCAAGGCAGAAGTTACCCTGTCCCAGCTCGGGATAAGAGGTACTCCCAGTGGATCGTTCATTATTGTCTCTGTAGCAGTCTTTATACCTCCCGTGAATGTTTCAACTGCAAGACTTTCTTCGTGTCTGTCAAATTCAAGGCCGTTTACTGCGGCATCGTCCTCGTAACGCTTGAGCATATCCTGTGCCGTTCTGACATAGGTTGCGATCAATGTTTTAAAAAATCCGTCTGAAAAAATAACTCCTTCAGATGCAAGGGTTCTGAAGAGGGATTTACTTATATCTATACACATTTTTAAGAGCCCTTTTGAGGCGTCATTCGGTGAAAGTGCCTGATGTTTATGTTCATAATTGTCAGCGATATCAATCTGACATACCCTTCTTACCGCACAGTTTCTATAAACCTCTGCTAATACCCCCACTTCAAGCCCCCAGTCACCCGGAATTCTGTTTACCCTCGCTATATCAAGATCCATGGAGAATTCTCCTGCAAGGGGATATTTAAAACTGTCAAGGAACTCAAGAAGGGCAATGTGTCCAAGAACTTTTTTCAATGACCTTATAAGCGGAGTTACAAGGAGCCTTGTGACTCTGCCATGCATTCTGTCGGTAACACGACTGTAATATCCTTTACAGAATTCATACTCAAGATTGGGATTGGTAACAGGGTAACAGAGTCTTGCGAGCATTTCTCGGCTGTAGGTCAAAATATCGCAGTCATGAAGGGCTATCACACTAATATTTTTCTGGGCAATTATATAACCGTAAGCCATCCATGCAGCCAAACCTTTCCCTGTTTCACCTAAAAGAAGATCAGCAGATTCAATGATCTTACTTACTTCGGTGACTCTTTTCCCGTTGTTCCATATAAGCTTGGTTGTCTGGGGTAGAACAGAGAAAAACTTTCGTGCATGGTTAAACTCCTCTTCAGTGCAGGGACCGAGCGTAACCACAACTTCTTTTAAGTACCGGGCGTTTTTCAGTTCGCGGATTATATTCTTCAGCGCATCCCCCTCTAATTCAGAGTAGAGTGATGGAAGGACAAGGGCAATAGGGCGTTCCTGCGAATACCACGATAGTTCTGACTCAATCTTTTCCAATTTCGGATTGCCCAGCCTATGAAATGTAGCTACTAAACCCGCTTGATGAAAATCAGCCAACTCTTTACCTCACAGTCTTGATAACGTCTCAAATTTAGAGATTTCTGCATGTATTCAGAAATCTCTAAATTTGACTCCATTAAGTATAAATGTTAAAAATTAATTGGTCAAGGAAAACGGAAATGACAAAAAACATCGTTTATGAAATATTTTCTTCAGCGATAAAGGCAGTTGACCCCTTTGTTATAGTGAAAGAACATATAGGCAAAGTACACACTGTCTTTTTCAATGAAAATCTCAGACAAATCATGATTATAGGTTTCGGCAAGGCATCGTATCAGATGGCAAAGGCAGTGGAGGAATCAATCGAGACCGATTTGGTAACCGGTGGAATTATCATAACAAAATATGGGCATCGCCCTGTACCGGATGGTATGGGGCGCGGCACAGATACAGACAAGATTACGGTCTACGAAGCAGGGCATCCGATACCTGATGAAAACGGCTTTGAAGCCACAGAGCAAACAATAGACATTTTAAAGCGTTCTGATAAAGATACGCTTGTAGTATGTCTTATTTCAGGCGGGGGGTCAGCGTTGTTTGTCTCCCCGTATAACGGAATAACCCTTCGTGAAAAACAGACTGTTACGGACTTATTGTTAAAAGCAGGCGCAGATATCAATATGTTAAATACAGTTAGAAAGCATATATCTAAAGTGAAAGGCGGACGCCTTGCTGAAATCGCCCATCCCGCAAAAGTTATCGCTTTAATAATTTCTGATGTGATTGGCGATAAGCTTGATGTAATTGCTTCCGGTCCCACGGCACCCGATAGTTCAACCTTTCATGATGCCTTAAATGTTATCCATGAATGTAACCTCGATGAAAAAATGCCTGAGCGGGTCATGGATGTATTAAAACGGGGCAGGGACGGTCTTATACCGGAAACACCTAAAAGAGGCAACCCTGTATTCGAGGACGTTAATAATATAATTATCGGCAGTAACCTGAAAGCGCTGGAAGCTGCAAAAAACAAAGCTCAAGCAATGGGTTTTCAGGCCGAGATAATATCATCAGAAATCAGTGGTGAAGCGAGAGAAGTTGGAAAGTGGCTGGCAAAAAAGTCATTGGAAACCCGTAACTTGTTGCGCGTAACGCGTAACAGGAAAAAGATTTGTTTGATATCCGGTGGTGAGACAACGGTAACGGTAAGGGGCTATGGTAAAGGCGGAAGGAATACAGAGCTTGCCTTGGGTTTTGCAAAAGAGATAGAAGGTGTTGACGGCGTAACCCTGCTGTCTGCAGGGACTGACGGTACGGACGGTCCGACTGATGCAGCAGGTGCAATCGCTGACGGCAGTTCGATTGGAAAAGCAAAAAGTCTTGGTCTTAACCCGGATAAATATCTTGAGAATAATGACTCATATAATTTCTTTAAAGAAACTGACTCACTTTTAATCACAGGCCCCACAGGTACCAATGTTATGGATGTGCAGATTATATTAGTTGAATAAAGCGAGTACGTAAGTTGATTTCAATTTTCTATCCGCCTACGCAGAATACCACGGCCCTGCCTGCTCGCCTCGATTTGTGAATCGGGCCGGCCAGCTTGCCAGTGGGGCTCCATTTGCATGGTTCACCAGTCACAAAACAATTTAAAATAAATTCAAAATTAACGCAAAAACTGCAATTAGCACTCGTAAAATAGTAAATATATAACGGGGAGAAACATATTAATAAATAATATTCAAACCGAAAAACTGCCACTAGCCACAGAGGACACAGAGGTCTCAGAGAAATAAATGAACTACCCTGAAGTTAGTCGGATTGACTAGATTCCGAGCTACGGGTAATATTAATTATAAGAAATAAAATCACAAATCTCTGTGTTCTCTGTGGCAAAAAAGATATTTTTATAAAAATTAATGAGTTATTGTCTTTCTTAGTTGTATTTAATTTTATCTCTGTGGTTCTCCCGTTAGATAGCAAACATCTTACGGGTGAATCTGTGGTTTAATACATGCATTATTTGGAATTACGTCTGTCCGGTAAAAAAAATGCATCGACTGCCCGAAAAACAAGACATTATTATGGTAGTTTGTCTAAACACGTTAAAGAAATGGTTTTATTTGTCACCCCGAACCCTGTGCTGAACTTGATTCAG
>CAYFYW010000272.1:0-1869 GCA_964347425.1 uncultured Nitrospirales bacterium | reverse complement strand
GGGCACTGATTCGAGCCAAGAATCTGACGAAGAACTATAGGCTGGGCGAGTCGATAGTTCACGCCCTTAGGGGAGTGAGCCTAAGGATAAATGCTGGTGAGTTCTTGAGCATTATGGGTCCTAGTGGAAGCGGAAAAACCACTTTACTTAACATTCTAGGTGCCTTAGACCGTCCGACCAGCGGCAAGGTACTCTTAGACGGCATTGACTTAACATTGGTTCCCGAGAGTAAGTTGTACGAGGTGAGGCGAAACAAGATCGGTTTTGTCTTTCAGCAGTTCTATTTAATCCCAACTTTAACAACGATAGAGAATGTACTAGTACCCATCATTCCAATAAAGAACAACGCGCGATTCCAAGGTAGAGCCAAAGAACTCCTTTCCCTCGTCGGATTATCAAATAGAATAGGTCATAAGCCGAACCAGCTTAGTGGCGGAGAACAGCAACGAGTGGCCATATGCAGGGCTTTAATAAATAACCCTGAAATTCTGTTCTGTGATGAAATAACTGGTGAACTGGACAGCGCCACAGGGGAGAAAATAATCGGACTACTGAAGGAAATAAATCGGAGAGAAGGAGTAACCATCGTCTTCGTAACCCACGACGTGAAGGTCTCCTCAAAAAGCAACCGCATTATCACTCTAACCGACGGAAAGATAACATCCGACAATTAGAGTGCACGGGTTTTCAGCAACTTTTTAAAGGTCCCCCATGGTAAAAGGATATCGATCGCGCGCGCGCATTCCCCACACCCGCGTTGGTATTATCGGCCCCACGGATACTATGAAGAATTATTTATTGGTCTTTGCATCATCAAGTCTTGCAAGATACCGTCCAATTGTGTGGAATTCTGTTCTGGTCGGGAAGACCCGAGAGCAAAGCAATCTGGCAACACAGTGGAAAATGGCATTGCTTGGCTTTGCGGACTTTCTAAGCTTGGTCAGCAGTCTTCTAACAGCCTTAACAGAAAAGCGCTTCACAATCGAATGCCGAGTATAATGCGTGCGCATTTTTAAGGTAGAACTCAACTTCGCGTAGATATTTAGCGCATAGATATTTAGCCCCCCCCAAGAGACAGAGGTCTAAATACCCCTCTTTATGTCACGCATCACTCGTAAATGCAACAGATCCGCCTTAGAAAAAAGCTTATATATAGCGATAATAATGATATTAACGATAGGAATGAGAACACCGAAATCGCAACTGGAAGCAATGCAGCGTTACCGGAAAAAGCGGGGTAAACGACTAGCCCTGCTTGATTTGATCATAGATCATATAAAATTCGGTGAGGGGGAAAGCTTCAAACTCTACGTAGGGGAAAATCTCATTTTCCCGGATCCAGAAAAACAAAGCCCCCGAATAAGGTCCATACTCGGCCTACCAAAGCACATTGATCCCGCTGACTATGAAATTTGGGAAGTTACGCGCTTAGCCAAAAAAGGTGAGGCAAAAATGAAGTGACAGAAAGAAAGAAGATAGCCGTTCTTGTTGTTTTAGAGAGGGTCCTAGATCGCACAGAGTCCTTTAGGGAGCAGCTTATCTCGCTCCGTGACGAACTCCGCGAACTTCTGAAAACGGACAGGATAATCGTTCAGGAGATGTAGGAAGTTGACGGGTCGAGAAAGACTTGAGATCACGATTCGCTATAAGGGCCAAGTAATATGGCATATGGCTGGTCCAGGCAACATTGTGCGCGGCCTCCACAGAAAGTGGCTGAAAAATCATCCCGAAATTATTGAGAAGATAGGAGAGAAGAAAGATGATGAACAAAAAGACCCAGCAACTCGTTGAGGCTGTCTTGGACGCTATAATTGAAAGCCATGAAGCCCTTGCAGCTAGGATCCAGGAACTACTCAAGACCTACAAGGA
>CAYFYW010000271.1:0-1529 GCA_964347425.1 uncultured Nitrospirales bacterium | reverse complement strand
GGGTAAATTAATAACATGACTTTATGCTAAAATATCACCATGGTAAGGATCAAAATTTGCGGAATAACCAACCTGGATGATGCCCTTGCAGCAATTCAATACGGGGCAGACGCCATCGGCTTTGTACTACACCAGAAAAGTCCGAGAGCTGTAACCCCCCAGATCGCAAGATCCATCGTCTCTGAACTCCCACCCTTCATAACTATAGTGGGAGTTTTTGTCAACGAAGAGAAATCAAAGATAGAAGAAATCGTTCAGAATGTTGGACTTGACATCGTCCAGCTTCACGGTTCTGAACCTCCGGAGGCATGCCAGATATGTAGAAAAGTCATCAAGGCCATTAGAGTAAAGGACTTAACAGACCTTGAGCCATTGAATAAATATAAACACAGAGTATCTGCCTTTCTTCTCGATACCTACTCCCCACATTCTGTTGGAGGTACGGGTCAGATCTTTAACTGGGATATTGCGGTAGAAGCAAAGAGGTTCGGACAGATAATACTTGCAGGTGGTCTCACACCTGAAAATGTAGAAGATGCCATAAAGTGGGTTCAGCCGTACGGGGTTGACATAGCTACAGGTGTCGAAGGTAATAAAAAAGGTAGAAAAGACCACAAAAAACTAAAATTATTCATTGATAGAGCCAGAAAGGCTTTGAGGGGATATGCATGATTCCTCATTATCCCTGCCTCATACACAGGCAAAAGGGACTGCTTTCGAAAAACCAGCAATTGAAAAGATATTGGGGATACCCTTTACCAAAAGCACCTATATCCGCCTGTTAGAAAGCGGTCGGGAGACCTTTCAAACAATCCTCGACAGTGTATCAACTGCACAGGACATTATATGTATTGAATTCTATATTTTCAAAGACGATGATTCCGGTAAAAAACTTGCCGACCTTCTTAAAGAAAAATCTCTACAGGGCATAAGAATCTATGTTCTTTACGACCATTTTGGTTCCTTCATGACATCGCGAAGCTTCTGGTATGACCTCAAAAAAGCAGGAGTACACCTGACAGCATCCCATCCATTCATCTGGTTTGCACCCAGGCGTTATTTTTATCGTAACCACAGAAAACTCCTGATAATTGACGGAGAAAAGGCATTTACTGGTGGGTTCAACATGGCTGATGAGTATCAAGGTTATATAAAAAAAAGCAAGAAGGTATGGAGGGATACAGGTGTTTACCTTGAAGGGCCAATTGCTTCCGCCTTGCTCGAAATGTTCAGCAAAAGCTGGATGAGATGGAAGGGGGAGCCGATTATCATGGAAACCAGGCCTATCTGTTCAACCTCAGGGGTTCCTGTAATACCTATTTTTGCAAGTTCAGGGAGAGCAAGAAGGAAAATGAGGAGATTGTTCATCCAGAGCATTAAGAATGCAAAAAAGAATATATTTCTAACAAGTGCCTACTTCACACCGGGCAGGATGGTTATAAGAGCACTGAAGCATGCAGCAAAAAGGGGTGTTGATGTCAAGCTTCTTCTTCCGGGTAAGAGCGACTTTGCTCCCGTGTATTACGCAG
>CAYFYW010000270.1:0-1922 GCA_964347425.1 uncultured Nitrospirales bacterium | reverse complement strand
TGAGTTCAGCAATGGTAAACTGTTTATCACCACCGAGTTTGCGGGCTATGGCGTAGCGTATTGTCCTCACCAATGTGTCAGTATCTATCCTCCCCTTGACAAGGTAGTCTTGCGCACCCCTCCTCACCGTGGTCACGGCAAAAATCTCTTCATCAAGACCAGTCAAGATGATTATAGGCAGAGTTGGCGCAGCGGTTTGAACGCGGGTAAAACTGGCGGACCGTTGCGGGCTGTCCGGCAGCCCGAGATCAAGCAGAATAGCGTCAATATTATTGTTACCCAGACTCTCGAGGCCGCCTTTCAGAGTTTGTTTCCA
The DNA here is from genome assembly GCA_964347425.1 of uncultured Nitrospirales bacterium. Classification (GTDB taxonomy): domain Bacteria; phylum Nitrospirota; class Thermodesulfovibrionia; order UBA6902; family BMS3Bbin08; genus CAYFYW01. Next base: position 1,606 of record CAYFYW010000270.1, on the reverse strand, counting down.
ATCTATGGCAAAATCGATGTTCTAGCCGTCTGATAGCATATCCTGGATTAGGCGGGCATCTCCCGGATTATCCTCGATCAGAAGCAACCTTATACGTTCCATGAAACCTAATCTCCCTCATCAAATGCAGATTCAAGAACAAATAACCTCTTGAAGTAATACCTGCCAGGTATGTACGACTGAATCAACCCGAACTAAGCTTCGGTTCCATGCCTGCCCTGCGGCCTGATAAGAGGCTACTCTTTTTTCAAAAAAGCAACACGGATCGAAATACTTCGCATTCTCGACACAGTTTCATCTTCTTGTGCCAGCTTTTTTGCACCTTCCCTTCGCAGATCGTTCCACCAATAAACCAACAAAGATGTCCAGCTCGAAATTCCCATGCAGGACAACTTTTTTTGGTCTCCATGGGGCAGTTTCGTATTGCCCAACAGGGTTTGTTTCTTTTATTTCGAAACCTTTTCAGGGTTAGAAGGAATAACACTTGGCGTTCAGCATGCATCGGGATATTCCTCCATCCCTGCTCGAAGCTTTGGATAGCCTTGTGAGAAGTGCCCAATAACTGTGCCAGTTCTTTTTGCGTCTTTCCCAAGTAATGGCGAATCTTCGAAAAAGTTTCCTTTTTCATTGGGAACTCTCAGGCAAAATGTGACTAAACCCAATCATCGTCTAACGATTACCTATACCACAATGTGGTATATTCTGTCAAGCGCAATTTTTCCCTTACGCCCTTATGTGTTACGAATCAGTTCATAATTGAGGAGACATGTGTTTCCAAAAGTCTACTCAAACTTTTATGATTTTTTCACGAAAGCTGCTCCCGTTCACTCTGAGCTTGTCGAAAATGAGAGGGACGTTGTTGTAAATTGTTACTTTTCCTTCCAAGAGAAAAGGGGGACGCCGATAAAAAAATAAATTGAAAATAAAAAAGGAAGCAAAGGGGTTGAGTCTTTTTTTGACATGTTCTTTTGGTTGTGGCGAATACGGCATGATATTACTATCCACAGGGGTACTTTTTTGAGGGTCGCTCGTGGGCTGTATTTTGGAACGTGAAACGAGAAAATTGACAGATAAACGCAGAAAAATCGGTTTATTGCCAGGGAATTCGAGGTGACAAAAGGCGCTTTTTTATTGTCTGGACGCTGTTGATTTGAAAACATTTCTATTTTAAATGTACCATTATAACTCGGTAGATGAAACTTGACCTTACCGCCTTGATCCTCTATTTTAAGATGATATCGATCATCGAGGGCAGAGCCAAAATTATCGACAGGCGGAAGAAATCTTGCATTTATGTGGGTTTGCGGAAATTCAAGGATACAGGTGAAACTGTCGAAAGTCTCGTTAGGAATCGTCCCACAGCGTAGCTACTGCGTGTTATATCAGAGAGAAACAGTGAAGCGGACCAGGGGCGGGGCAGTTAAATGTGTGGCGAAATTTATTCCGAATCTTTAAAAAGTACTTGACAATGATGATTTATTGTGGTATTTAAGTAAATACTGAATTGGAGACATTGCATGGAGAGCAAGCAAGCTGAATTATTCAAAGTTCTGGGAGTCGAATCCCGGGTCAGGATCATTGAGCTCCTGAAGCAGAAAGGGCCTCT
>CAYFYW010000269.1:0-11456 GCA_964347425.1 uncultured Nitrospirales bacterium | reverse complement strand
ATCTCTTCCATAATTAAATCAGACCTGGATATGCTTATTCTCATGAGCTCATTAAGGTCGCTTTTGAATGCGAAGTAATTGAAATGGGGTACGGCAATCAGGAATAACGAGTAGGCTATCAAACCGACGATCAATAAAAAGAAAATTTTTTTTATCACTGATTCCTCCTCCCAGGTATAACATACTGTATACCCTGTTAGCCTGGCTTCGCCCATTAATCAAATAAATTTTGTGTAGTGAATGTTCTTATCCCTGAAATCAGCGCATTCAGCCACAGACGTCAAATATCCGTGCTCCCCGAAAAGCCGTTGTTCAGAGGCAGCCGGGTATTTCAATCTATAGGCTTGCCTATCCTGCTCCATCGGACTTTCCTTAACCAGTTATCTTTGCTGTTCCATGACCAGTAAATGATGAAAGCTTTACCCTTTATTTCGCTCATATCAACGAATCCCCAGAATCTGCTGTCGTAACTTTGATCTCTGTTGTCTCCCATAACAAAGAATTTGCCGCGTGGAACTATAACAGGGCCCAAATTGTCCCTCGGCTCTAAAGCAGACCCCCTGATTCTTGTATCTCTATGAACTGCATATGGTTCAACGAGAGCGTGGTTATTTATATATAAGGTCTTATTTTTTATCTCAATACGATCCCCTCCTACACCAACTACCCTTTTTATGAAATCCCTGCAATCATCCTTAAATAGGTGGAAGGGATTCTTATTGTTCAGTACATTTTCAAATCTTGATATGATATTATCCGTCAGATTTTTGCATTCCTCTTTATCCTTGTTTTCCGGAAAGGAAAAAACTATTATGTCACCCCGTCGGGGCTGTCTCAGGCTGAAAAAACGATTGTCCCTAAAAGGTATCTTGAGACCGTATAAGAATTTGCTGACCAGTATGTGGTCGCCAATAGTTAAGGTCGGCATCATGGAGCCTGAGGGTATCTTGAATGCCTGCACGACAAAAGTACGGATCAGAAAGGCCAGGAGTGCTGCTATTATTATGGCCTCTGCATATTCTCTGAATTTTGATTTCTCTTTAGCCAATTTTTTCTTTTTTCTCATGGAATTTCTAATTTCGAGTTTATCCTTTCATCAGTCTGTTTTTATCTGTGGCAAAATAATAAGTTCACCTCTATTTTACCTTAAGTACGGCAAGGAACGCTTCTTGTGGGATTTCCACCCTTCCGATTTGCTTCATTCTGCGCTTACCTTCCTTCTGTTTTTCGAGAAGTTTTCTCTTTCTGGTTACGTCACCGCCGTAGCATTTTGACAGGACGTTTTTCTTTAAAGGCCTGATGCTCTCCCTTGCAATTATTTTACTTCCAACAGCTGCCTGGATTATTACTTCAAAAAGCTGTTTCGGAATAACCTGCCGAAGCTTTTCGGCAAGCTGCCTGCTTTTATGATATGCCCTGTCTTTGTGAACAATAAGCGAGAGCGCGTCGACCAGATCCTTGTTTAAAAGCAAATCGAGCCTGACCAGTTTAGATTCCCTGTAACCAACAAATTCATAATCCATTGATGCGTACCCACTGGAAAAAGATTTTAGTCTATCATAAAAATCCCATAAAATCTCACTGAGAGGGAGCTCATAGGTAATGATGACCCTTTCCTTATCCAAATACATGAAATCCTTCTGAACACCTCTTTTTTTCTGACATAGTTCGAGTATTTGGCCAATATATTTCTGTGGAAAAAAGATTGTTGTTTTGACAAAGGGCTCCTCGATCTTTTCGTACTTTTTGGGTAATTTTACAGGGTTGTCTATGTAAAGCTCTTCTCCACCAATTTTGGTGACTTTATAGACCACCGTTGGAGCGGTGTTAATAAGGGACAGCCTGAATTCTCTCTCAAGGCGCTCTTTCACTATTTCCATGTGGAGAAGACCGAGAAAGCCGCATCGGAAACCAAAGCCGAGGGCGGCGGAGGTCTCGGGCTCGAAGTTAAAGGATGAATCATTGAGCCTTAGTTTTTCCAGTGCGCTCTTCAAGGGTTCATACTGGCTGGTTTCAGTAGGATAAAGGCCGCAGAAGACCATGGGTTTTATATCCTTGTAGCCGGGACACGGTTCATATGCTGGATTTTCAGCGGATGTGATTGTATCACCGATCTTGGTATCAGTTACCTTTTTAACGCCGGCAATTACATATCCGACTTCGCCAGCCTTTAGGATTCTTACAGGCTTCCTGATTGGAGTGAAGACCCCAACTTCACTGACCTCAAAGATTTTCTCTGTGGCCATGAACATAATTTTTTCACCTGGTTTTATCCTGCCATCAAAAAGTCTCACGAGCACAATAACACCTTGATAGTTATCAAACCAGGAATCAAATATTAAAGCCTTTAGGGGGTTATCTTTACTGCCCGCAGGTGCCGGTACTTTTTCTACTATTGATTCCAGCACTTCTCTGATTCCAGTGCCTTCTTTTGCAGAGGTAAGGATTACATCTGAGCAGTCTATACCAAGAGAATCTTCTATCTGAATTTTAACTTTTTCCGGTTCTGCCCCTGGAAGATCAATCTTGTTTATTACCGGGATTATCTCAAGATTATGCTCAGCTGCCAGATAGGCATTGGTTAGGGTTTGAGCCTCAACTCCCTGCGTAGCGTCAACTATAAGGAGGGCCCCTTCACAGGAGGCAAGACTCCTCGATACCTCATAGGAAAAGTCAACATGCCCGGGCGTGTCGATAAGATTGAGAATATACTCTTTTCCATTTAACGCCTTATATTTAAGCCTTACCGCATGAGCTTTTATCGTTATGCCTCGTTCTTTCTCAAGGTCCATTGAGTCCAGAACCTGCTCCACTTTCTCCGTACGGGAGAGGGCACCGGTTAATTCAAGTATCCTGTCCGCTAATGTGGATTTTCCATGATCAATATGAGCGATGATGGAGAAGTTTCTTGTATTACTCTCAGACATGAAATTTAATGAGAAGAGCGCAAAGTATCTTTCTCTAAAAAAGTGGATTGTTCTGTAACTTTAAAGACAAGACCCGCGGCCCCTGTTGCTCCTCCATCTCCTTTTAATGTAGCTTTTAGTATCTCCACATTAGCCGAGAGGGGAGCGAATGCCCGTTTGAAAACTTCTTTTTTAAGCTCTTCAATAAACATGTCCCAGGCGCCTATAAGTCCACCTCCGAGGATTACTGCCTCAGGGCTAAAGATATTTACTAAATTAGCTATGCCGATACCGAGATACCGTCCCACTTCTCTGAAGATTTCTCTGCTGAGGCTGTCACCATCAAGGGCGGTTTCATGTACAAGTGAAGGGGTTATTTTATAAAAATTGCCATCACAGCAGTCAGCAAGCATACTTTTTGTGCCTTTTTCCAGGGAAGATGTTGCTATGTCAACAATAGCCCTGCCGGAAGCATAAGACTCCAGACAACCGAAACTGCCGCATGTGCAGAAGCGGCCCTGAGGCTCAATGACTGTATGCCCTACCTCGACTGCACCTTCAAAAAGCTCGCCTTTATATATCATTCCACCTCCTATACCCGTACCGAGCGTAAGAAGAGCAAAATTATTAAAGTTTTTCCCGGTGCCGATCCATTTTTCTCCGTATGCGTATGTATTTGCATCGTTTTCAACTACAACGGGTAAAGAAAATTCCTTTTCAAAGATTTCCTTTGCCGGGAAACGCTTGAAGGCCGGAATATTGGGGGATTCTATAACGGTTCCATTTTTTCTGTCTATGAGCCCTGCAATTCCAAATCCGATACCAACAATGTTTTCTTTTAAAATACTTTTCAGGACTTTTATCAAAACATTTTTTATATTATCAGGCGAAAGCCGTGGACCGGAAGGAGTAGGCTCTGTCAGGCTTGTGAGAACCTCTCCTTTCTCGGAGATGTGGACAAACTTTATATTTGTGCCCCCGATATCAACACCAATTGCGCTCTTCATATTTTTTTCTCCTTAAATTTGGAAGATTTAATAATATCATACGCTGAAATTCAGTGTAAAGGATACTGTAACTTAACACTATAATTCAGAGACTGGATTCAGACTTTAGACATCAGACTTTTCTCTGTAGGAAATCAGCCCTTGGAGCGTCCCCAAACTTTCCTGACTTTTTGTCCATAATTCTTCATATCCATTGGTATCCAAATATCTCAATTCTGCCAACGATGATATAGCTGTGTATAAACCAAATCCCGATATAGAAACACCATTAAACTACTTTAGAGGGTAACAGTATTAGCCTCGAACGGTTTTAAGCATCACAAAAGTCTCATCTTTTTCTTCCCTAAGTCTAATGTCTGATGTCTATGGTCTACTGTCTGAATCGCAGTAACTTCACAGTCTTCTGGGGTAGAATCCCGAATTAGTCTATAGTTTTATTTTTTTGTAAAAGTTCACCTATTAAAAGAATTTTGACAGGTCGGAATCGACTCGTACCGAGATTAACGGGATGGACTGGATTAATTTAATCTTGTCAATCAAAATTCCTATCCTGTTAATAAGAAAAATTACTGTTAGCTTTAAATTGCTTACAAATATTAAACTGTTTAATCATCATTAAATAGTACAGAATTGAATAATCTTTATTTAAGAACACAGGATTATAAAAAAGATATACATGACATAAAGAATCTTATTTATCGTGTTATCCCGTCTAAAGAATAGCTGAACTGTTACGTCTTTTTTAAGTTCTAGAAAAATATTTTGAAGATGAAAAAGGTTACTACTGAACCAAGCAATGCCCCGAGAACGACCTCCCATGGCCTGTGGACACCAACACTCACTCTGCTTTGTGCAATCAGGACAGCAAGGATTAATATAAGGAAAGAAATAAGAAAGGTTTTACTGAGGAATGTGACGGCTACCCATACAGAAAAGGCAACCGCTGTGTGGCCGCTTGGCATCCCCCCTCTTAGAGGCAGTCCCCTTCCAAAAAATGCCTTTGTTATTATCACTAATATCAGTACTACAACAAGTGCAATAATGGCGATATCTTCCCCTGAGTGTTTCGCTATTGCTAATCCTGCATAGAAAATTTTTTCCAGATATGGCGAAAAAATGATATATCCGACAACCGCCGCTCCGATTGCTGTTGTAAGAACTGAACCGGCAGCAATGTCCTTAATTATTTTTGCCCTGTTGTCATATTCCTTGAAAACAGCATCCACGGTTGCCTCGATTGCCGTGTTAAACATTTCCACTGAAAGCACGAGTACGGCCACGATTGTTATAGCGATAAATTCAGACTGGTTAATTCCGAGGATAAGACTGAGGAGGAGTATTAATACCGCTGCAAAGAAGTGATAACGCATATGCCGCTGTGTTTTTACGGCATGGAGAATGCCCTCGATGGCATAATTAGCGCTCTCAACCCATTTTCTTAATGGCATTGAAGATCTCCTCTTCTTTTTTTCTCATAACGTTCGCTTTATATCCTGACTTTTCGTGATTATAGCCGAGCAGGTGCAGGACTCCATGAATTAAGAGACGACAAACCTCATCATAAAAACCGGTACCTGACGTCTTTGCCCGAGATGCTGCCTTTGGTATATTTATCACAATATCTCCTAATATAAGTTCGGAAGTTCGTAAGCTCGTGAGCCCTGGAAAGGATTTTTTTAAAGACCTCTGTTCTTCTTCACTGAGTTGAGGGAATGAAAGCACATCCGCTGCTTTGTTTACGCTCCTGTAAGTCTTATTGAGCTGGTGCATTTTTTTGTCACCTACGAATAAAATGCTCAGCTCGGCCGTTGGTTGTTCAAGCAGGGAAAGGATATTCTGGGCTGCCTTTTTTATCTTTGTCTTGTTTAATTTTTTGAATCTTTGCTGGTTCTTTATAATTATTAACATCCTTCATCTCAAAACCTGGATACTCAATACGCCTATGGAACATGGTGGTAAGGAGAAAGACAAAATGGCTCTTGATCTCCTGAAGATCTTTAAGCGTCAATTCACAAGCGTCCAGCTGACCGTCAAGGAAAAAATGATTAATAATCCTGTCAACAAGGGCAGAAACTCTCGTAGGGATAGGATCTGTTAACGTCCTTGATGCTGCCTCTACTGCATCGGCCATAAGCACCAGAGCAGCAACCCTGGTCTGTGGTTTGGGCCCGGCGTATCTAAAGTCATTCTCAGTAGGAGGAGTAGCGGTATCTCCCTGCTGTTCTTTTGCCTTTTGATAAAAATACGTTATAACAGATGTTCCATGATGCTGTTGAATAATGTCTATTATAGATTCTGGTAATTTATATTGTTTTGCAAGCTCAACGCCTTCCTTTACATGAGACATGAGGATAAGACTGCTCATGTGCGGTGCAAGTTTATCGTGTCTGCTTATGGACATAGGCTGGTTCTCAATGAAATACTCTGGCATTTTTATCTTGCCGATGTCGTGATAATAGGCGCTTACCCTTGCCAGAAGAGGATTGACACCCACAGCTTCAGCAGCGGATTCCACCAAGTTTCCGACTATAATGCTGTGATGATACGTGCCCGGTGCCTCAACCAAAAGATTTCGCATGAGAGGCTGGTTGAGGTCAAGATGTTCAAGGAGACTAATATCCGTAGTGAGATTAAAAAGGTATTCGAGGAGCGGGAGAAAGGCAGAGACGAGGGTTGCAACTACTAGTCCGTTCAATAAGGCAAACCCAAGCGTTATAGGTGTGTTCAGGGTTAATAGTTGCATCTGAAAGAAAGTAATTATTAAGGACGTCAATACACTCACAAGCCCCACGAACAGGCCCGCTCTCCATATTGCTGACCTCCTCTTGCACCTTATAACGCTGAAGGCAGCAGTAAGGCCCGCAGCAAAACTAAAAACAGAGTAAAAAGGATTGCCAATCCATATGCCTGCAATAAGACTGGTTATAACGGAAAAAACAATGGCAGTATGTGTATCTATAAGAAGGGCAGCCAACATTGAACCAGTAGCGAGCGGGATGGCATACATTGTTAACTGTGGCTCTATATTGCCAAGCCATGTTGTAAAACCTTCCAGGATATAATAAAAAATTCGTCCTACTATGAGATTGCCTGACAAAAGGATACCTATAAGTATTATCAATGAGTAATCCCTGTAAACTGAAGGCCTGTACCGCATTAAGTCTTTGTAGAGGATGAGCAGGAGAAGTCCGACAATAAGAAATGTTCCTCCTATGGTTTCCAATAAGAGGTCTCTGCCCCATATTATGGAAATGCTCAGAATTGACGTAAATAAAATAAGCAGGAATACTTTTACAAAGCTTTCTTTTTTAAGCCCCCGCTTCTTCTTGCTTTTTAAGCTATTGTTTTTCATTTTTCTTCCTTGACCTTTGGAATTTTTCATAGGCCTTTATTATTTCCTGAACAAGCTTATGTCTAACTACATCCCTCTCAGAAAAATATATAAAACATAGTTCCCCGATACCCTTCAATATTTTTTCTACTTCTATTAGCCCCGAGGTTTTACCAGCTGGAAGGTCGATCTGGGTAATATCTCCTGTTATTACTGTTTTAGAGTTAAACCCCAGCCTTGTCAGATACATTTTCATTTGTTCTGAGGTCGTGTTCTGGGCCTCGTCGAGGATTACGAAAGAGTCATTCAAAGTCCTGCCTCGCATAAACGCAAGCGGCGCTATTTCTATTATGCCCCGCTCTATGAGTCTGTGTGCATTCTCAGCCTCCATCATATCAAAGAGCGCATCATAGAGAGGCCTTAAATATGGGTTTACCTTTTCGTATAGATCACCCGGCAGGAAACCAAGCCTCTCCCCGGCTTCAACAGCAGGTCTTGCAAGTATGATCCTGCTGAACTGTTTTTTGAGAAGGGCATTTATAGCCATTGCCATGGCGAGGTATGTCTTACCTGTACCGGCTGGCCCGATGCCAATTACCATATCATACTGACGTATTGCCTCAATATATTTTTTCTGCATTTCTGAACGTGGAACAATAAACCTCTTTTTTGATGATACAGGGATGGTATTTAAGAAAAATTCTTTTAGTGATGCAGACGGATTTTCAAGGGCCGCGCTGTCAAAGGTTTTTATGACGTATTTTATATCCTCTGGATTTATGATGTAGCCATTAGTATTTAATAGCTGCAATTCCTTAATAAATTTCTTTGCCCTGTTTACAGCCTTTTCATTACCCTGAAGGAATACTTTATTCCCCCTTATCGATGCCTCAATGCCGAGGGCTTCTTCTATTAACCTGAGGCTTTTGTCAAGCCTTCCGTAAATCAATGAGAAGTCTTTTTCTGCCCCCAAATCTATTTCGAGCTTAACCGTATATCTTCTCCTTTTCTATAAACGACTGACTCTGTAGACAACTAACCCTCTTTCACCCATAACAAATACAGCATAACAAGAAATTATATAAAATACAAAACCACCGACTACACAGATTACTTTAATTTATATAAATTTATCTACATTTTTATCTACGTAATCATGATTCTCTAATCTGTGAAATCAGCTATCCTTTAAAAGGATGGCTATATTATCAGCATGGCATCTCCGTAGGAGAAAAATCTGTAGCCTTTATTTGACGCCTCAAGATAGGCGTTCTTGAGAAGCCTGAGCCCTGAAAAGGCGGATGTAAGCATCATGGGCGTGGATTTAGGCAGATGAAAGTTTGTAATAAGGGCATCTATTATTTTAAATCTATAGCCGGGGTAAATAAAAATTGATGTTTTTTCTCTGCAGGCTTTTATTCTACTGGTCAATTCATCAATAACAGAAGCCTCAAGTGCCCTCGTAACCGTAGTCCCTACTGCAACAATCCTCCTGCCCTCGGATTTAGCATGGTTAATGACATTTACTGTATTCTCTGAGATTTCATAGCGTTCGTCATCCATCTGGTGGTTTTTGATATCAGTTGTCAAAACAGGCTTAAATGTCCCGTAACCCACATGAAGCGTTAGTGTTCTGACCTTGACCCCCTTTTCTTTTATTCTGCCAAGAAGCTCTGATGTAAAATGTAAGCCTGCCGTAGGGGCTGCAATAGCCCCTTCTTTTTTTGCATATACAGTTTGATAGCGTTCGGTATCTGATTGATCAGCCTTTCTTTTTATGTAAGGGGGCAGAGGCATTACGCCAATCCTGCTCAAGTGATTTTTGACGTCTTCGTTGACAAATCCCCGAGTGTCGGGATTGCTCTCGAACCTTACCTCGGCAAACCCGTTTGAGCGTGATATAAGTGCGGATGTCTCCTGCCCGAGTATAACCCTGCCCTGACGTATCCCCTTAACAAGGGCTTTCCATTTATTTGTACAGAGTTCTTCAAGAAGAAGTATCTCGACTTTTCCTCCAGAAGTACCGGGTTTTCTACCATGAAGACGGCCCGGAATAACCCTCGTATCGTTCAGAACAAGTACATCCCCGGTTTGAAAAAAATTTACAATATCTTTGAATAGTCTGTGTTTTATTTCCCCCTCTCTTCTCTGAATGACCAGCAGCCTGGATGAGTCTCTTTCAGCCACCGGATATTGTGCTATTTGGGACTTTGAAAGAGGGTAATCAAATTCCGAGAGTTTCATAACTTAAAATTACAATAACCCAATCCCAAATTACAGACAATTCCCAATGATCAAATCCCGTAAAGGGATTTGGCCCCAACGGGACTTTACGTTCCAAAATCCAAAATCCAAGATTTTAATTCTGGAGCTTGAAATTTGGGATATATACATTGAAACGTATAGTGAAAGTTCAGTTTTCAGTATTTAGCGTCTGATAACTCAACTTGTCCTTGCTTCTCAAGACCGTTCCCGGGTAGTAGAATAAAAGGATATCCCTGTAGCTCTTCCCCTCATTTGCTAATTCCAGAGCTCCCCACTGCGAAAGCCCTACCCCATGGCCATAACCTCCGCCCTCAAAAATAATGTTCTCATCGTCCATTGTTATAGAAAAATAGGTGCTCGGGAGCTCTTTGTATCCCAGGAGTCTTCTCAAATCTGTGGCCTTTATCTCTATTTCTGACTCCCCTGTAACTACTTTGAGCAGATCAACTCTACCGGTAGATGTGAATGAGTTAGTGTACATATCTCTTATGCCATTTAGCCCTAGACGCTCTTCTATCTCGTCAATACGAAATCTTCTCTGCCAGTGTTCATAGGGCGAATGTTCTCCTCTGCACGGTACAGACTTCAAATACGGGTAGCTTTTCCCCCATACCGCATCGGGAAGCTCTGTTTTGCCCCCGCAGGTTGAATGATAAAAAGCTTCAATTGGTACGCCTTGGTATGTCAATATTTCTCCACGTGTCTCTTTTACAGCACGGCTGATAAATTCATCCGTGTTGTTCCCTTTGTAGACCTGGTGTAGCACACTTGATGTGATATGGTAATTTTTGTCTGAATTGCGGTTTTTTTGAAACAGGGCGTATGTCCTTGATATAACCGCCTGAGCTTTCAGGGCCTCGAGCGCCCATTGCTCCCCGGTCTCTGCAGCAACAACTCCTTCTATGTATTGCTCAAAGGGGAGTTCGTTAATGAAATGAAGCCCGTTTTCATCTTTTCTGATCATAATAAAGCCATTATAGATATGGTCATTAATTAAAATGTCCCCCGTTAAGTGTCCAATTTTTTTTGCTTTTTCACGGGGAAGGGGGGCATCAAGATCTCCAATAATAAGGACCTTTATTATGTCCTCAGCTTCTGGAGATTGCGTTGAAAAGCATATCAGCAGAAAGGCAATTATATAAAAGAGACGTCTCATTTTCTCCCAATGATACAATACAGGATTAAGCTCAATATAATGCTTAAGATAATACTCGTTGTAACGGGAAAATAAAATGTAAAATTTTTCCTCTGGACTACAATATCACCCGGAAGTTTCCCTAACAGGGGAATACCGGTTTGCCGGAATAAGATGAGCATAGCCCCTATCAGGGCGATTACTATGCCAAAGATGAGTAAAAACTTTCCAATGTAATGTATAGGATCAGACATAATTCTTATCGAGGCATTTCTTCAAAATGCGGATGACAAATCAATTACATCCCGAATATTCGGGATAAATTCCAAATCTCAAGCATCCTGTTAAGTCATTAAGTTATTCAGTCATTAAGTCATTCAAGAAATTCAATTTCTTAATTACTCAATGACTCGTTTATTATTGGCGTGAGGGATTTGGTTATTGTAATTTTGGCCCAACCTGTGAAGCTGGATCTTATTTAGCATTTGAGCTTTAACTTTAATATTTGTGTTTCCTCCTTCTTCCTCCTTCTTTCTTCCCTGCTGTATATGCACCCGCAGTATTTTTGCCGGTAAAGTCCAAGTTCTTTTGAAATTGCCATAGATTCTCTAAAATGAGGCCTGAAGTCCCCGAAATAAAATAATATATCATATTTAACGGAAAATTCATTGCCAATGTCAACGATCTGCTCAACATCTTGGTAAGGACTTATAAGGAGCGTTGTAGTAAATGCGTCAAAGCCCTGTTTTGATGCCTCATCTGCGGTTTTTTCAAGCCTTAGCCTGTAGCATGATTTACACCGTTCCGGAGAC
>CAYFYW010000268.1:0-1954 GCA_964347425.1 uncultured Nitrospirales bacterium | reverse complement strand
GGGCGGTTCCCGAAAAAATTGATATTGAGGCAGTCAAAAAACTTCTTATGAAGTATGGTCTTGATATTGTCGGGCATACTGCATGGTATCTGCCAATCGGTTCCCCGGTAAAATCTTTCAGAGACTTTACTGTCTCAGAGGCAAAGAGATGTTTCGAAGTCTTCTCGGGACTGAATGTTCAATATGTAACTATTCATGCCAACTGGCCGCCAAAACTGTTTTCAACGGAGGAAGGTATAGCATTTCAGGTTGAAACGCTGAAAAAGCTTGTCAGTGAAGCCGAAACGTATACTATTGAACTTATGTACGAACCGCTTGATACACCTCAGGATCATATAGAGAGTGTTTCTGAAATTTTACGTCGGGTCCCGGAACTCTTTTTTCATCTTGATACAGGTCATGCAAATCTATGCGGAAGAAGACCGGAGCAATTCATTGAAAAGTTTCATGAAAAATTAAGACACATCCATTTAAATGACAATGACGGAAATAGAGACCTGCATTTACCCATGGGCGCGGGAAATATTGACTGGGGAAATTTTATAAAACTTCTCAAAAAATTCTATGACCGAACGATAACATTGGAGATCTTTTCTGAGGATAGAAACTACGTCTTATCGAGCAGAGATAAACTGAAACAGTTGTGGGGCGAGTCTTAGACCGTCAAGGGAGGCGGGTCTAATGAAAGGTTTCTTAATAACGGGACAAAAAGATGAGTTATGTTCACAGAGGCGTAGTTAAGACAAACGGTTTCGTTGATACTGCGAGATCCATCACTGATTCGTCGAAATTGAAGGTCTTGCCGTCAGACGACGGCTTTCATCTAATGCACCCGGAAACAGGTAACTTTGAGTGGTGGTACTTTGATATTATTGATGTAAAAACCGATTGTATGTTAAAGATAGTTGCTCATCTTGGTACAGATCCTCTTAGAAGAAAATTTTTCCCCCAGTTGGCTATTTCTCTTAAAACGCCGGCGCAAAGACAGGCTCTGATCAAACCGTATTCATTGGAAGATTTTCATGCCTCTGCTGATTTTTGTGATGTGAGACTGAATGATGAATTTCGCGCCCGTGTTGAGCCTGACCATCAGGATGGAGTATATCATTTGACAGTAAATACTGATGAATTTCGCGCCCGCTTAACGTTTATCGGTGAAATAGAGGGCTGGAAACCTCTGGGTGATGCGGTAGGGATGGAAAGGGGAAGGAAGAGGGGCGAATTTTTCTGGGTTGTTCCCCTGCCAAGGGCGAGGGTAGTTGGAGAGTTTTCCTTTGGAAGCGAGAAATATGAACTGAAAGAAGCTCTTGGTTATCATGACCATAATTACTGGAAAGTGGATGCTCGCGGGAAACTGTTTATGGATGACGTTATATCTCACTGGTATTGGGGAAGATTTCTGGCAGATGATTATACGGTAATCTTTATGGATACATACTTGAAAAAAAATCCGGTTAAATCCCTGCTGATAGCCAGGGAAGGAGACATCATCCATAGCTCCAACAACTTGATAGAGGTTCTGCCAGATGAGTTTAAAGAAGATGAGGAAATTAAAACGCCATACCCGTCGCGAATAACCGTAAGGTCGTTTGAGGGGGACAACCGTTTTCACATGACACTGAATGCAAAAGAGGTAATAGAGAAGAGGGATTTGTTAGATGGGATTAATCCCTTCGTAAAGTGGCTCATAAAGCTACTGGTCTCCCGGCCTGCGTATTATGGAATCCTGGCTGATTCTGCTATACACGTATCAGATTTAGAGATAAAAGGAATGGCTTTGTATGAATTGATGTACTTCAGAGGTAGAAGGAAGGGGGTCATGTCAAATGTTGACAGGCTGTTGCCCAAATCATAAAAGCCAATAACTGTCATTCTGAACTCCCATTCTCCGTAGCTCCATTCTCCGTAGCACTGCGAAGGATGAAACTCCGAAGGATGAATGTTTCAGAATCTA
>CAYFYW010000267.1:0-9937 GCA_964347425.1 uncultured Nitrospirales bacterium | reverse complement strand
TGAACGCCTTAGAAAGAGCGACTGCTATTTGAACAGCCGAATAGGCGTCGTTGCACTGACCGGCATCGAGCAGCCGGGGGATACCACCGATATCGCCCAGATCCTTATCAAAGAATCTGAACTTCCCGCATGCAAGAGTAAGTACCACACAGTCTTTGGGCACTTTCTCCACGAATTCTGTATAGTAATTTCTCCCTGGTTTGGCTCCGTCACAACCAGCAACGAGGAAAAAGTGTCTGATGGCTCCGGTCTTTACACCCTTTATTACCTTGTCTGCAACTCCCAAGACTGCATCTCTTGCAAAACCTGTCATTACTGTTTTGCCTGGATTGTTTTCTGAAAAGCCGGGCAGTTCAAGAGATCTTTTGATCGCAGGCGTAAAGTCATGATCATGAATGTGGGTGACACCCGGCCAGCCCACAACACCAGAAGTAAAGACATTATCTTTATAGGAGTCACGCGGCTTCTGGAGGCAGTTTGTCGTCATGACAATCGCACCCGGAAATTGTGCAAACTCTTTGTGCTGATTCTGCCAGGCTGTCCCGTAGTGGCCATAGAAGTGGGGGTATTTTTTTAATTCCGGATATCCGTGAGTGGGGAGCATTTCTCCGTGGGTGTAGATATTGATACCCGTGTCTTCTGTCTGTCTGATTATCTCTTCAAGATCTTTCAGATCGTGACCAGATACCAGAATCGCCTTCCCCTTTTTTGTTCCAAGCGGTACCTCGGTTGGTGCAGGATGACCGTATCTGCCTGTATTGGCAGCATCAAGCAATTCCATTGCTTTCAGATTGATCTCTCCGCATCTAAGGGCTATGGATACCCATTTTTCAAGGGAAATATCCTTATTGAGCATTGCGCTCAGTGCCTCATGTATATAGGTATAGACAGAAGTATCCCTGTGGCCGAGAACCTGTGCATGATATGCATATGCCGCGATGCCTTTGAGTCCATAAAGAGTGGTCTGCTGGAGCGATGAGACATCAGCATTGACTTCATTTGGTGTAATTGTTACTGCTTTGCCCTGTGTGACCATGCCCTCAATCGTATCATCAGGCTTGAAGGAAGCAGCATCTTCACTGAAATCAGGCCGGCCACCGGCTTCTGTGATATGTACCCTAAGACCCTCTCTCAATTCCACGCATCTCTTTATGAGAGGGATAAATCTTTCCGGGTCAAAGTTTACATTCGTTAGCGTTGAAAAAAGGGCCTTCACAGCAAACTCATCTGCTTTGTCATTTACAATCCCGATTTTTCGCGCCTCAACCGCGTAGAGAGAAAGCCCCTTAAGCGCATGGATCAAAAGATCCTGAAGTGCAGCAACATCCTCCTTTTTCCCGCATGTTCCGATTTTGATACATCCCCCTTTTGCTGCCTGTTCACATTGATTGCAAAACATAAAAACCTCCTTTAAATTGATTTGAATTTACATGTAATGATTTATCATCTGGTTCTATCTTAATCATTAAAGGAACGAAAAACCTTGACTTATGTCAAAAACAAAAGGAAGCATTTCTTTTTTCGTGATATAGCATCTTCAAGATAGAAATGGCAGGGAACGGAACTCCGAGGGTCGATTCGACAAACCGCTCAAATACCATACCCTGCCATTACGAAAAAGGAAATGCCTACAAAAAAAATATTTTTTGACAGGAGGGGTCAAATAATGGTATTCAAGAATTGAAGATGAGTAACAAAACAGACGAACATATGTCTCTTGTTGCAAATATCCCGCTCTTCAGGGGACTGACGGGGTCGGCTCTAAGAATGCTCGAAGGAATCCTTAAAGAGAGGGAATTTTTACGGGGTGAAAATATTTTCACCGAAGGCAATGAATCAACCGGTTTTTATATAATTATCAAGGGTAGAGTAAAGGTATTTAAACTTTCAGCAGGGGGCAAGGAACAAATTCTGCATATCACCGGTTCCAGAGAGCTTCTCGGTGCAGTTTCTGCCTTTTCAGGCGGGCCATATCCTGCACATGCCGATGCAATAGAAAAGACAAAAGCTCTCTTTTTCCCCAGGAAGGACTTTCTCGCCTTGATTCAGAAGGAACCTTCTGTTGTCATGAATATGATGGCTAACCTGTCGATGCGCCTTCAGCACTTTACCAGAATGATTGAAGACCTATCTTTAAAGGAGGTTCCCGGACGGTTTGCAGCCTATCTTCTTTATCTGTGTGAGCGAGAAGGATGTGGTGACACTGTTGACATCGATATCTCCAAAGGCCAGCTTGCCAGCCTGCTTGGAACAATACCGGAAACCCTTTCCAGGATAATCCGCAGGCTGAGCGAAAAAGGCATTCTTGAGGTCAGTGGACGAAGGATCAGATTGCTAAAAAAGAAGGAGCTCAATAACATTGTCAATGGTGAGAAGATAAAGTTTTGATGACCTATCCCGGTTGTTGAACAGCTCTGTGTCGTATGCCCTGGTGAACAAGTCGATCAGCCTGTTCGTCTTGTCGTGTGTTATTCTGGCTGGAGTATTCGTTTACTGGTTTACTGACGTCCGCGGTTCAGCGCTGCGGAGACGAAACTTAAAATGATCAAGACAGACCGTTACTGAACATAATTTAGTGACTTCAAAGAGTAAAGGTGGCATAAAAAACTTTTGGTATGAATTTCATGAAGCGTTAAGACGAAATAAAATAAAAACAGCAAAAATCAATTCATCTGGCAAATATTTATTATTTTTCTTATGTATAACAGGTTTATTATTAAGACGGCTTTAGTGACAGCTTTTTTTAAATCTTTTTCATTTTTTACTTATCTGAATAGTAAGATGTCTGGTAACTACTCAGGTTCACAGTTACAGGGTTCAAGGGTAGAAATGCGACCAACCGTGAACCAGAGTAGTTACGATGTCTGATTAATTGAGGGCAATAAACATTTATATAAGGAGGGGCTTATGAAGGTATCTGGATATATAAAGTATTTTGTTGTGTTTATTCCCCTTTTGAGTATGATTCTCTTCTTCCCTTATACAGCTGACGCCAGCGATGATGCCAATAAAGAGGTATCAGACAGAAAAGTATTGAGGCTTTCTATAGAAGAGGGGATACTCATGGTCCTGAAAAAGAATCTGGACATCGCGATCCAGAAGATTGTTCCCCAGGTTGAAACAGCAAGGGTTGATAAAGAGAGAGGTGTCTTTGACCCCGAGTTTTCAGGCTCTTTTAGCAGAGATGATTCTACAACGCCTCTCAGCATCCGTTCTTCCGTGGCTGCCGGCGGCAGGAGCATTGTCGAATCAGAAGGCTACAGCTTAAGCACCGGCATATCCGGCAAGTCTCCTTTTGGTACGGAATATTCCATAGAGTTTGAAGATACCTGGACCGAAAATACCTTTAATCTGTTCCAGAGCGAGTATGACGCCTTTGCCGGTATAACTATTACTCAACCGCTTCTCAAGGACTCTGGTTATGATACAAATTTTTTTGATATACATATCGCACAAAAAAACAGAGACATCTCAATCAATGAATTAAAACAGCGCATCATAGACACCGTGGCTGAGTTTAAAACTGCTTACTGGGATATGGTCCTGGCTATTGAGAATCTGAAGGTAAAAGAAGAATCTTTTAAGCTGGCTGAGTCCCTTTTAGATCTTAATCGTAAAAGACTCAGGGCAGAGGTGGTATCTCCTCTGGAAGTAACTCAGGCAGAGGCAGGCATGGCTTCCCGAAAAGAAGATGTACTCTTAGCACAGAATGTTGTAAAGGAAAAGGAGAATACTTTAAAAAGATTGATATCCGGTGATATATACGCTTTGAGAAATGTAGAAATACTGCCTGTAGACATTCCCGGTGTCTTGTCTGTAAACCTTGATATTGAAGAGAGTTTTCGAGAGGGACTTGGAAACCGCCCTGATTACAGTAAGATAAAGACCGAGATTGAAAAAAATGATGTTACAATTCAATATAAAAAAAACCAGAGATTTCCAAATATTGATCTCGTGGCGAGCTACGGTTTTAACGGACTGGGTAACAGTTTTGGGGACTCAGTAAGTGACATGGAGGACAACCCTGAATGGACACTGGGCATTGTTGTAAAATTTCCGCTGAGCAACCGTACAGCAAAAGGCGACCTGAGAATTGCACAACTGGAGGCCGGGCAGGAGCTTCTGTATCTTAAAAGGATGGAACAGGAAATTCTTGTTGAAATAGACAATGCCATAAGTGAGTTAGAGACGAATAAACAACGCATTGAGGCTACAAAGATATCCAGACGACTGGCAGAAGAGTCATTAAGGGCAGAGGAACTAAAACTAAAAGAAGGTCTTTCAACCAGTCATAATGTCCTTGAATTCCAGGAGGAACTCGTAGAAGCAAAATCCCGTGAAATCAGCGCCGTTATAGATTACAATAAATCTCTTGTTAAGTTTTCGCGGGTAAAGGGGACCGTGTTGGAAGAAGAAGGTATAAAACTATCGGAATATACACCATAAGGCTTAGGAGGTAAGTTTTGCCAATGAAGAAATTAGTATGGGGCGTAGTGGGCATAGTAATTCTTTCTGCTTTTTTATACATCATCAAATCAGACAGAGTTCAAGATGATATTGATTATTTCAGGACTGCCGCTGTAAAAAGAGGAGACCTCAGGATTACCGTTGCTGCTACAGGTATAGTTACACCCTATGTGGAAGTAGAAGTTAAATCAAAGGCAGGGGGGGAGATATTCAGCTTTCCCTTTGAAGAAGGTGACAATTTAAATAAAGGGGAAGTAGCTGTAAAACTCGATCCTGAAATCGAGCAGTCCAGGGTGAACCAGGCCAATGCAGATCTCCTTATTGCCGAGGCCAGACTGGAAAAGGCAAAGATCACCCTAAAAGATGCAGAACTCCGTTTAAAGAGACAGAATAGTCTTTTTGAGGACAAGGTCATATCCAGGCAGGAATTAGACAATGTTATTATTGATACTGAAAAGGCAGAAAGTGATGTGAAAATCTCTGAAGCTGAGCTTATCCGTGCCAGAGAGACACTAAAAGAGGCAGAAGACCGCCTTAAAGATACCGAGATAAAAGCCCCTTTGACCGGTACTATTCTTAAAAAATATGTTGAAGAAGGACAGGTCATAGCTTCTACCATCTCTTCGGTCTCAGAAGGCACGCTTTTGTTCACAATGGCTGACCTCAACAGGATGTATATCGAGGCTATGGTAGATGAGACCGATATTGGAAGAATCACACCGGAACAGGGGGTAGAAATTACCGTTGATGCCTACATCGGCAAGAATTTTCTCGGAAAAGTAATAAGGATCTCCCCAAAGGGAAGAGTGGAAAGTACAATTACTGTCTTTGATGTAACGGTTGAGGTTGAAGACAGGGACAGGAAAATGCTAAAGCCTATGATGACGGCAAATGTGGAGATACTCACAGATCTCAGAAAAGATGTCCTGCTTATACCTTCTGAAGCGGTACGGGCAAAAGGGGATGAGATAGGAGTTTATAAATTCCTGGACGGGGAAACCCTCTGGATTCCTGTCAGAGCAGGAAAGAGTGACGGGATTCTTACAGAGATTCAGGGTGATGTTAAAGTGGGAGAAGATGTAATCATTTCAGGAATGGAAAATCAGATGCAGACTTCAGACCGTCAAAGGAATTTGAGGAGAAGTTTCTGGTTTTTCGGCAGGAAAAAGTAAGTTGATCGAAGTCAGTAATGTAAAGAAGACTTATTTTATCGAAAAGATGGCAGTCCAGGCACTCGGTGGTATAACCCTAAGTATTGAGAAAGGGGAATTCATTGCTATTATGGGACCTTCAGGGAGCGGAAAGACTACCCTTATGAACATCCTTGGCTGTCTTGACCGTCCTACCGAAGGCAGGTACATTCTGGAGGAGTTTGATGTTGTTGAGTTGGACGATGACAGACTTGCCAGAGTAAGAAACCAGAAAATTGGTTTTGTCTTTCAGACATATAACCTTCTAAGCAGGCATACGGCACTTGAAAACGTGGAGCTTCCTCTGCTCTATGCGGGTCTCAGCGATACAAGAGAAAAGTCATTCAATGCATTAGGACAAGTTGGATTGGTACCACGTGCAAACCACAAACCAAATGAACTCTCGGGCGGAGAATGTCAGAGGGTTGCCATTGCAAGGGCTATTGTTCTTAATCCTGCCATAATCCTCGCTGACGAGCCAACCGGCAATCTGGACACACGGACAGGTGGGGAAATAATACAGCTTTTTAAATGGTTAAATGAAAGGGGTTCCACTGTAGTAATAGTGACCCATGAACAGGAAATAGCCGCCAGGTGTCATAGAATCATTTATATCCGTGATGGAATGATACATAAAGACACTGCCGGGGAGAATTAGAGATGCTGCTGTGGAAGGTAATACAGGTCGCCTTCAGAGGTATTATGGCGAATAAAATGAGGTCTTTCCTTACCATGCTCGGAATAATAATTGGAGCGGGCGCTATAATTGCAATGATATCAATAGGCGAAGGAGCTAAAAGACAGGTTACCGAATCAATCCAAAGATTCGGAACAAACCTTCTCAGGGTGAGGCCCGGTGCGGCGCGTATTGGCCATGTAAGGACCGGCTCTGTTGAGACCCTTACAATTGGGGATGCACAGGCCATTAAAAAAGAGATATCCCGTATAGGGCAGGTTGCGCCCCAGGTCAGGAACATGGCACAGGTAAAATACGCAAATAAAAACGCTACCACCTCGGTTACAGGAACTGTGCCTGACTTTACAGAAGTGAATAATTTCCCGGTTGCTATCGGGGATTTTTTTGATGAAAAGGATGTCAAATTAATGAGGAAAGTAGTTGTTCTGGGCACTACAGTTAAACAAGAACTCTTTGGAGAAGGTGTCGCTATTGGCAAGTACATCAAGATTAAAGGGGTAAACTTCCTTGTCACAGGGATTATGGAGACAAAGGGTCAGACCTCGTGGTGGGACCCTGATGACCAGGTTTTCATACCAATTACCACCTCTCAAAAGCGTCTTTTCAGGCAGGACTATGTTGATAATATATATGTCCAGGTCGAGAGCAACGAGTATATTCAGGAAGTGAAAAAGTCCATAGACAGGCTTTTGAAGGCAAGACACCGCATACCCCAGGGTATGGAGGCAGATTTCAATATAAGGGATTATACAGAGTTTATTAAGACCCTTCAAGAGACCGGCCAGACATTCACAATCCTTCTGGGTAGTATCGCAGCTGTTTCACTGCTGGTGGGCGGCATAGGGGTCATGAATATTATGATTGTCTCTGTCACTGAAAGGACGCGGGAAATAGGTATCCGTATGGCTGTAGGGGCCAGGAGGAGAGATATACTCCGTCAATTCCTGATAGAGGCATTAGTAATAACTGTTTTAGGCGGTATACTTGGTATAGCACTTGGAGTTCTGATATCCTACGGGGTTTCCTATTTCGGTGCCTGGAACACCATAATTACCCCTTCCTCGGTCTTGCTTGCTTTTTCATTCTCTGTTCTCGTGGGAATGGTCTTCGGGCTTTATCCTGCCAGAAAGGCATCTTTAATGAAGCCGATTGAAGCCCTGAGGTATGAGTAATCGCTTGAACATTATTTCGTTATCTGCAAAAAAATCCGGTCTGAACAATCTGAAACTCTAAATTTCTTTAACTTGAATTACTTCGACCTTCACTAAAGCTGTCCCCTTTTTATAAAAACCCAGCCTCTTGGCAGCACCCATACTCAGGTCAATGATTCTGTCACCTGATTTTGGATTGTGCCTGCTCGGAAATGGTCCCCGGTCATTAACCCTCACAATTATTGAACGGTTGTTTTCGAGGTTTGTAACCTTGGCATACATTGGAAGGGGTAAGTATTTATGGGCAGCCGTTAATCCGACCGGATTAAACGCCTCACCATTGGCTGTCATATATCCGCCTTTTTTACGTCGTGTCTCATAGCCGTACCAGGACGCAATTCCGACCTCCTTATAATCTTTAGCTTCTTCCAAAGACATGGGATAATACCTTTTCCCGTTGACTGTATAGGGAGAGTTTTTCACCCTCCCCAGTCGTATAGCCTCTTTTGGAGAGAGACCGTCTATCGTATCAATCTCTTCGTGAGTCAGCGCCCAGTCAAGGGGCGCCTTGACAACTTCATAAGTAAACTTACCTATTTTATATATGACTTTTGTGGTGCCGGCGGTAACTTTGTATGTCGTCTTAACTGTCCATATACTACCCTTTATAGTGCCTTTGGTGATTTTATAGGGAACCGTAATCATCGCACAGCTGGCCAGAATAAAAAACAGACTCACTAAAACAAGGTTAGAAAACTTTATCTTCATAGCCAATGGGACATATTTTATCCTATTATCTCTGTTAAAACCAACTTAAGCCCTACGTTTTCAGTCGACTCATTTTTTAATCAGAAAAAAATATATAATAAAGAATATTGATAATACATCCATGCTAATTTCATTGATATCATTTGTTTTCTTAATCAGTCTGGGTAGTCTTGCGATGGCTGATTTATGCCCCACAGGACCCGCGGTTTTTCAATTCGACGAGCCGGCAGGCAGCACAACTATCACAGATGAATCGGGTTTGCTTGTCGGGTTCGTAAATAACCCGACTTTTGCGATTCAGGGTGACGGCTACTGCCACGGAGACGAAGATCAGGACACATATGTGGAATTCGGTAATAGTATCACATGTCTGAAAGAGGCGGACATACTAACGGTTGAGGCGCGAATGTTTTTGCCTGTGGTTGATATGGACTATTACGACGGTGACGGTAATGGTATTGATGATAATTATGACTTTGACGGGGATCCTTTTACAGTACTGGAAGGCGGCAGAAATAGCACACAGCAGAGGATATTCGAGAGAAAAAGGTCCATCCAGTTTACAGTCATGCGGGGAAGCTGGGCAGGTGATTACATAGAAGAGAGGGCCGGTAAGGCCCGTGTAATGATCAAGTACAGGGTAACGTCTGCAAACAGACGTGCTTGCCCGTACCCGTATGGCGGATGGTCGGAGGATACTTATGAAGGTAACGGTGCATGGTGGAAACAGGTCTCATCAGACATAGACCAGTGGCCGATTTTAGCCAATCATTGCCCGACAATAACCAACCCTGACCAGGCCGATAATGATATCGACGGCGTCGGAACTGTCTGTGATTGTAATGATAATGATCCTGCTGTTCCTCCGAATTTTCCGGTACGGAATGTAAGTACGACCTCTGAGTATTCTCATCTTCAGGATGCATATAGTGCAGCACCAGATGGAGATACTATTCAGAGCCAGGCCATATATTTCATGGAAGACCTTTACATTGACGGTAATAAATCGGTCTCTCTGGAAGGTGGTTATGATTGTGACTATGCAGCTGTTACAGGCAGAACAGCAATTAACGGTGATCTTGCAATTAGTAGTGGAACGGTCACTCTTGAAAACTTTGAGATTAAGATTAGCGGAGGTATACTCGGCGTGGAATCGGTCACCCAGGCAGGATAACTCACCGGCCAGCCCTCTATGAACAATACCGGTCAGGTTAATGTTTACGGCACTGATCTGGGAAGTATGTTCTTACATAGTGACGGACGGATAGATTTCCTTTTTGGAGACACGTTCGGTTATCCTGGTCCACCGGGCTCGGGCGACTGGCGGTCCAACACCATGGCCTATACAACTGACTTTGTGGCTTCTGACGGTATTACATTTGACGGCTGGATTACTGACCCTTCAGGTCAGGCCAAGGCTTTGGTTGAGGGTAACCACGATCCCAACAATGGTTCAGGGGAGGTTACAAAGATTCCCACTTACGGATGGAGCATTGATGACCGGCAATTTATGTGGTTCATGTCAGTAAAACAGTGGGGAACGCCGGGAGAATGGGAGGTAAACTACTCCGAAATTGCATATTCCGACGACAGCGGAAACACGTGGGTCAGGTCCGGAACACAAATGGCGGGAAACAGCAATTTCATTCAGGTAGCTGCTGCCG
>CAYFYW010000266.1:0-3245 GCA_964347425.1 uncultured Nitrospirales bacterium | reverse complement strand
AAATATTTGTGGGCATGAAAAAAAGACAAAGTATTAGGATAGGAACTATTTAATGGAGGACAGATAACTGATTATGCAACATTTATTGGCCTGTTTGGCTCAGAAGATGAAATTACCTTTTTTTCTTACAGTGTCCCTTTTGTAGATGGTATTCCCTTTGTCTTGGGATGGATCTCGACCGCTGCCCGCAGTGCCCTGCCAAATCCTTTAAAGATAGCCTCAAAGACATGGTGCAGGTCACGTCCGTAATGAAGAATTATATGCACGTTCATATCTGCATGGTTTGTCAGGGCCCTGAAAAAATCTTCAAACAGTGATACCTGGAGGTTCCTAATCAGCGTAATCGATTTAGGGGGCTTCACTTTATACACTAAAAAAGGTCTTCCACTCAGGTCTATGACAACTTGTGCGAGGCTTTCGTCCATTGGGGTAAGTGCTTCCCCAAATCTTCTTATCTTGAACTTGTCTCCTAGGGCTTTTTTTATAGCCTCTCCCAGGACAATACCGATGTCTTCCATAGTGTGATGATAATCAACCTCAATGTCTCCTTTTGCCTCAACATTAAGGTCTATATGGCTGTGCTTTGACATGAGGCTCAGTACATGATCAACAAAAGGAATTGAAGTATTTATTTCATGATCTCCTCGGCCGTCCAGATTTATGCTTATTTTAACGTCGGTTTCTTTGGTCTTCCTTGCAACTTTTGCTTTTCTTGGCATATAAACCTCCTGTCATGATGTTCATGTATAAGAAATTATATATCCGCAGATTTCACAGTCAAAGCGACCTCGGAATCGATCCCGAAGCGTCGGGCTAAATTAAGTCTTTGTTCATTATACCTGACATCATAACAATTGTTTAATGGTTTTCAGAAAAACGGTGTTCTCCCCCGGTGTCCCGACTGTACCCCTGAGGGAGCCGTTGGTGATTCCTTTCATATTCCTGACGAGAATACCTTTTTTTACAAGCTTCATATATATTTTATCAGGGTTTCGTACTTTAAATAGTATAAAATTTGCATCGGAAGGAAATGGTTTTACTCCCTTTATCTGTTCCATTTCCTTGAAGAGTCTTTTTCTTTCTGAGATTATTGATCTTATGTATGACTGCATCAGTTTTCTCTCTTTCAATACCTCTACAGCTATCTGCTGAGAAATGGAGTTGAGATTAAAGGGGAGCCTGACCTTATTGATCTCCTGAATAATCCGCGGATCTGCGGCCACAAAACCGACCCGTAATCCTGCCAGCCCGATTTTGCTCAACGTTTTAAGGATAATAAGATTTTTGTGTTTCTTAAGTAATGGCACAAACCCCTTTCTGCCTGAAAAAGGCTGGTATGCTTCGTCAACTGCAACTAACCCTCTTGTATGTGTGATTATCTTCAGTATCCTGTCCGTAGAAAAGCAATTGCCAGTTGGGTTATTGGGAGAACTCAGAAAGATTACTTTAGGCTTTTTGTTTTTTATGATTTTAAGAAACTTGTCTGTATTAAGGTCAAATCCTTTGTCGAGCGGGATTTCAATGCGCTTTTCACCAAGCGCCTGTGAGATAATTCCGTACATTGAAAAGGTTGGAACAGGGTATAAAACGGGTCCGCCAAAGGCTGTTATTAAATAGTATATGAGTTCATCTGAGCCGTTGCCGTGAAGGGTATTATCCGGCTTTATTTTGAATTCTTTTGCAACAGTTTTTCTTAATAATTTTGCTTCCGGGTCAGGGTATCTGTTTGATTCCAGAATAAGTCTTTGACTCACGGTGGAATACCAGTTTGCCAATAGCTCCTGAGGCAATCCATAGGGGCTTTCGTTTGCATCCAGTTTCACTTTGCAGGGAATTCCCTCCGCCTGATAGGCCCGAAGGGAGCGTATATTTGGTTTTACAAGTTTTTTTATATTCATTCTGGGAAATTATAACACAGGGGGAATTGCCAGGAGAAACAAAGTATAAAGTCTGGATCAGCATGCCTACTGCTTTGCTTTGCGAAGCAAAGCAGTGGGGATTCGCTGTTTCTGCTGGTCAGGTCTTAAATTTCAAGCTTGTCCTGTGGCGAAGCTTTACGGGGGGCTGACCCCGATGTTTTTTATGGTATCACCTTGTTCAGGGGATACTCAACAATACCCGATGCCCCTGCTGACTTGAGCTTCGGGATTATATCGCGCACTATTGTTTCATCAAGCATAACTTCAATTGCAAACCACCCCTTAGCCGAGAGTTCTGATATGGTTGGAGAGTGCATCGCGGAAAGAAGGCTCATAACCCTTTTTAAGGACTTCTGAGGCACGTTCATTTTAAGGCCGACTTTTTCCTCGGCAGCAAGCGCGCCCCTTAAGAGGAGCACGATATTTTCCATCTTTTGTCTTTTCCACCTGTCTTTCCACGCCTTTTTATTTGCAATAAATCTCGTGCTCGAAAAGAGTATTGTCTCAAGAATTCTCAGATTATTTGCCCTCAGAGACGAGCCTGTTTCTGTCAGCTCTACTATTGCATCGGCAAGATAGGGGGGCTTTACTTCCGTTGCTCCCCAGGAAAAATCTACATCTGCTTTGATCCCTTTGGATCTGAGGTACTTCTTTGTAAAGTTTATAAGTTCTGTTGCGATGCGCTTACCGCTCAGGTCTCTGATCTCTTTAATCTTTGAATCATTTGGCACTGCAATGACCCACTTTACGGGTCTCAAGCCCTCTTTTGCATAGTTGAGCTCGGCAACTTCATGAACTTGAGCCCCCTGCTCAAGTATCCAGTCTTTTCCCGTGAGTCCTGCATCAAGTACCCCGTCTTCGACATATCGTGCCATCTCCTGGGCCCTTATGAGCAGGGCTTCTATCTCTGTGTCGTCAAAGACTGGGTAATAAGAGCGGGAGTCAACGGATATGTTATATCCGGCTTTTTTAAATAACTTCAGTGTTGATTCCTGTAAACTTCCCTTTGGAAGTCCGAATTTTAAAATCTTGCCCATAGTATATCCTTACCATCCTGTCCTTTGCAGGATGTCCTATAATACAAAGCAATAAAAAAATATTCAAATTCAGCACTGTCCAAAATAATCATATAACAAGGGGGCTGGATGCCTAAGAAACACAATGACGACACCGCTTCTATATAAAAAGCGTTTATTTATCAGTATTTCGACAGTATAATTATTCCCTGATACCTCTTTCATCAAAATGAGGTTTGACATTCAAAAAGAACAGTCGATTCATTGTGTTTATGAGGTGTTCAGCCTCCGTAAATACTTTATTTTGGAC
>CAYFYW010000265.1:0-3046 GCA_964347425.1 uncultured Nitrospirales bacterium | reverse complement strand
TGCGCCGTAGCTTTCGCTGCGAAGGCCGGTTTTGGTGTTTGTAATTTATAAACTTAAATAGTATTTTATTAAGTAATGTTGTGATACTATAGTTAATGGTTTACTTTAAGTATTTTCTTCTGTCTTTTTCTGCTTTTCCGGAGTTTCTTCCTTCTCATCTTTTGGCAATGAGAGGTCTCTTACAAAATCAGGACACCTGATATCCCTGCCGCTTACGGAGAATTTTTTCTGGCAGTCAGCCCTCCATGCACAAACCACACAGATATCCGCCTTTTTGGCCATTTTTTATCTCCTCGAATAAAAGTAAATATTAGAGCGATGTTATTTCTTGTGCCACTTAAAACCAAGAACGGTTCCAATATTTGCCGAGATACTGTTTTTAGAGTTTATTATAAAGATTTTTCTGTTTATATGGAATAGTTCTTTTACTATCCGCTCCACAGAGACATATTTTTTATGACGCCTCTGTAATTCATTTTCAAACATGGGAACGATCTTATCCTTCATCCTGAGTTCAGTGTCCACAAAGAAAATCGATATCTCAGGCATCAGGTCATCCACGCGGTTCAAAAAAGCGGTAATTTCTCTATCGTAAATCTGTTTCGGAGGGGAAGACTTAATTTCCATGTAGAGAATGGAGGAGTCAATTTTTGCTATGAGGTCATAATCACCACCGACGGCGGGTCTCTTGAATTTTACCCCCCACACGGTTTCAGCCTGAAAATCCCTTGCTATCAGTTTGGCAATGAACCACTCAAGTGTCTCTCCAAAACTCTTTATTGGTCGTTTTTTAAGGCGGTATCCACCGTCGGCCGGCTCTGCAAGTTTTGCTCTGAGAATAAAATTGATGTATTCTGCTGAAACCTGCCTTGTTGCATATTTTGTAACTTTCTCGAGTGTAAAGTGGTTCTGGTACTTGATAACGTCCCTGAGGAATAATCTGAATGAATACTTTTTCAACTTTTCATAAAAAGTATTTGCATGCCTTTTGCCCGGAACCAAAAGGTCTTCTGAAGGTTCTTTTTTGTATATCGTAAATCCCCTGCGTTTGAGCATAACCTCAAGAAGAGGAGTCAGTTCGGACAATGCCTTTCTCAATCTTTTTATTTCGGCCTTTAGAAGTTTAACTTCGTCAGTCATGTTATATCTATTCTATTGCAATTGAAAAAGGAGTCGCAATGATTTTTTTGGGGTCTGCCATCACAAAAAGGGGAAATGCCCGCGTTTCAAATAACAACTTGAACATTATAGTTGCCCGGGAGTATAATTTAGCCGATTAAGTCAAAAAAGATGAACTGAAATATGAAAAAAGTTTCCTAGAAGTTGATTGCGGTAAGAACCTAAAGAATGTGGAGGAGAAAAGCAGAGTTGTTTATTTTTTGTTGATTCTATTATCATGTGAATTATAGCACTAATAGATATTCTCTACGATGGATTTACGGGGTCTGTTAAGATAGTACGTAAATTTCGACAACCATAAGAAGGGTTAAATATAATGAGCAGAATGAAAGAATATCAACAACAAAAATTAAAGGGCGCCCGTTTAATAACTCAAAAAATCATGGAGATAGCCGGAGAAGCTGATATTGACATAAACAGGATTGAGTGGGATGGTGGCACTTTAATTATTGACAGGGAAGATTTTCACACACTCAAAATTTTTGCAAAGAACAAATCAATTCAGGAGAAATTCCATGCCGGGGAGCTTGCTGATTTCACTCCTAATTATGGAGATACCATTAGAAAAATTCGTGACGTGATCCGAGATCTAAAGAGTTCAGTGATGGATAATGACGTTGATGAAATGGTTTCAAAGAAATCCAGCCTTAGATTCGCACAGATAGCGGTAGATATGGGATTATTAGCCATAGAACAGGTATTACATGCCTTGGCCGAGCAAAGGAGGGATGACCGCTCAAATGAACGCCACAGACTTATAGGAGAGATTTGTCTTGAGAAAGGCTGGATGAGCCTTAAGCAAATTGAGTCAGTTTTAATTGAACTCTCCAAATATAAGAAAAGGAGAAAGATAAAGAAATCTTAGGAAGTTTCCGGTTCTTCAGAATGAGTTTTGGGATATATTCGGGAGATACATTGGTCGGTGTGATTAACCGGCATATACTTCACCGACAGAATCGATTACGTCCTCACAGGCATCATCAACGAGATCCGATTTACACCCTGCAACTTCAATTGCATATAAAAGGGCTTCTACTCTTTCCTGCACCGAGAGTATCTTCCATAAGGCCGAGTCTCTGACTATGTCCATAGCTTCTTTTGCCGACATCGCCTCTCCTCAATAATACGACCTTTTTAATCTCTTACTTTTATTATCGGCACATTTAAAGAAAAACTTCAGAAATTTTTACAAATATATCTTTTTTGCCACAGAGTTCCCAGAGAACACGGGGCTATGTAATTTTATCTTTTAAATTATTTCTCTGAGACCTCTGTGAACTCTGTGGCTAAATTGGGCCTCTACCCAATATTATTTATTATGTTTTTCTGAGCTTACCCCGTTATATGTTTACTATTTACGGGGGCTAATTGTATTTTTGGGATTAATCCATTAACGAGAAGAATTTTCCTTGAAGAATATAAGATAAAAAACCTTACATGACAGGTATTTTGGCAGCTTCAAGTACCTTAAAATTAAAGTTTTTTTAATTTTGTCCGATATAAATGAATGCGTGATAAACAAGTTTAATACTTTGATCTAAATGGAGCAGGCATGAAATTATTGATAGTCGTAATAATAATGGCCTATTTACTGATAGTTCTGTCATTCCCCGACCTGCCTGCCGACAGGCAGGCTTGATCGGTCTACGACTCATAGAGGGAATCCAGAGGAAAAAACTTAAAACATGGATTCCCGATTAAGACTTTCGGGAATGACGAAAAAGCGGACATTATTTATGCGTGAGTCAATAATTCACAAACTGAAAGAATGAACAGGAAATGAAAAAATTTGCAATATTAAAACATCTGCTTGCAATCGGCCTCATTGGTTTAGTCTTTACAGGGATTACGAGTTGTAAAGAAAGAG
>CAYFYW010000264.1:0-1626 GCA_964347425.1 uncultured Nitrospirales bacterium | reverse complement strand
TCGCTCCATATCTCTGCTGCCGCGCCGCAGTAACGACATATAATGTCTTCCGGTTTTGGCTGCCTTATTTCTTTGCTGCCGGGACATTCATTCTTAAACATTTTCTGCCTCGCATCTATGTATTGATCATATTATGTCATAAAACAATTTTAAATCTATGATTTGGGTCATAATGAGATTTTATCAAGATTTCGAAGTTAATCCGGATAATGCATTTTTCGCGTTTAACATCCTTTTCAGGATGATCTTCTTAATTTTAAAATGGATTGTGCCGATAAATAGAAAGTCGGGGGAAGATATCTTGAGGTCTTAAATGGATCCGGAGACAAAACAGAAAAAGCATACTGTCATGAAAAGGCTGAGGGAAGAGCTTATTCCGGTTCTTGAAGAGGCCATGACAAACAGCGGCGTTCTCTTCGAAAATTCTCATATAGTTAAGTGCTGGAAGGTTCTTAATTGTAAGACTGCAGGTTGTGTCCTGCACGGAAATGAATCTGAGCCGGTGCGCTGCTGGCAAGTTGTTGGCACATATTGCGGCGGAGAACCTCAGGGAAATTTTGTGCAAAAATACGGCAAGTGCAGTAATTGTAAAGTATTCAAGGATTCATGCCCCACCATAGTAGAAGAGATAGGAGAGCTCTTTAACAATTTAGTGTTTTTGTTAAACAATCGGAACCAGGAAAAGACAG
Organism: uncultured Nitrospirales bacterium; assembly: GCA_964347425.1. Classification (GTDB taxonomy): domain Bacteria; phylum Nitrospirota; class Thermodesulfovibrionia; order UBA6902; family BMS3Bbin08; genus CAYFYW01. The sequence goes on along the minus strand of CAYFYW010000264.1, from coordinate 937 downwards.
AGGATAAAAAACGAATTGAGCATTTCAATGAGACGTTAATATCTACCGTAAACCAGCTTAAGGAAAAGAACAGTGAACTTCAGAAAATGACAATAACTGACAGTCTGACAGGCCTGTTCAACCGGCAACATCTTTTTACCGTGCTCGAAGATGAAATTGCCCGCTGTCACAGATATGACCATCCCCTTGCCGTTATGATCATAGATATAGATGATTTTGAAAGTTTTAACGATTGTTACGGTCATATGGCGGGTGATGAAATGCTGGCTTATGCCGGGTTTCTCATATCAGAAAACATCAGGAAATTCGACCGGGCCTTTAGATATGTCGGGAAAACGTTCATAGTTGTCCTTCCGGAAACGGATTTAACCCTGGCGCATATAGTTGCTGAAAGAATACGTAAGGGTTTTGAAAATAAGACATTTTCAGTAATTAGAAAAGGAAGCCTGTCAAAGGAAAGTGTTTCCCGCAAGGTCAGCATCGGAATTACCGCTGCCTTTGCCTATACGACAAATAATATCGGCGCTGAAGAGTTGATAGATCAGATTAATAAGGCCCTGAATTCAGCCAAAGATAAAGGTGGAAATATCAGCGTTAAGTATGAACCTTTTAAATAGACGCCCTTGTTAGAAACGGACTTTTTATGCCGTTTTGAAATTATAGATCCATAATCAATAAGCCATTGCATCAAACCTTATTCCAGCAATCTGAATGTTGAATTGAGGAGTCCAATATTCTGTTTAACTCGTCCTCAAACATTGCATTTCTGGCCTTTAATCCTTCGAGCAATCTTCTTGGTATCTCAACCGTGCATAACTTGTCATTCTTTATGAGATGGAACTTGTAAACAATCTGCATAAAAATATAAAAGATTCGGAGCACTATTATCGATCCATCGATTTGTCTGATTTTCTCTTCAACTATATCGTATGAAGGC
>CAYFYW010000263.1:0-1765 GCA_964347425.1 uncultured Nitrospirales bacterium | reverse complement strand
CAGGGTGTTTTCCACATTCCCTGACCTCGCACCAGTAATCCTCAAATATCAGGCATTCACCAATCAAATCCGGGGTGAGACTGACATATTCGTATTTGTATTGACTTCTAAATTTATTTGCCCGATTCCTTTTATCGTTAAACCTGTTGCCCTTAAGCTCAATGAGTTCTCTTACATCGTAGACATAATCAAACTGGTCCCGGTCTTCACTCAAAATAAAATTTTCATTACCACTTAAATATGCATTCACAAAACTCTCGGGGACCCTCTCCAGAAAAGGTCCACTGTCGATCCGAATCGATTCCGGGATATTCTTTACCAGATAAGAAAACACCTCGCCTAAAACATCTAAAATCTGAGAATGTCCTACAGGACAGAACATAGAAACAGGCTCTGTATCCTTGAGGATTATCAGGTTGCCTTTAAGCCGGGATAATTTAAAATTGTACGCTGATTTAAATCTATAGGCATAGATATTGGTAAAAGTATATTCAGACGCCTCAAGGGGATATTTCAACAGATGTTCCTTAACAACATCCTGACAGGATAAGTCCACGTCCCCAAATTGAGGAAATTCGGGTATCAGCATAATCTCATTATATATCAAATATGTTTTAATTGTGATATCTTTAATCTAAATTGAGCGGTTTTAAGAAAACTACAGAGACCACAGAGATGATTTATAAAATAAGTAACAGTTCAGGTATTATAGCTATAGCCACAGAGGTAAAATTAAAGACAACCAAGGAATAAGTAATTCATTAAGTTTTATAAAGATATCTTTTTTGCCACAGAGTTCACAGAGGTCTCAGAGAAAAAATTTAAAAAATAAAATTACACAACTCTGTGTTCTCTGGTATGTACCGTACGGTACATACCTCTGTGACCTCTGTGGTTAATCGTCTATTTTAGGTTTAAATAATGAAATGGCCCGGAAACTTAAGAGAAGCCAGGGAAATACAACAGAAGCTGAAACAAAAAGTAAAAATCTCTCCTCTTGCAAAAAAAACAGAAGTTATTGCAGGGGTTGATGCTGCATTTTCCGAAAATAATGTCATAGCAGTTGTATGCCTTTATACCTATCCGCTGTTAATCCATATCGCTGACGCATATGCAACAACAAAGATTCCGTTCCCCTATATACCCGGTTTCCTGTCCTTTAGAGAAGGACCCGCGGTAATAAAGGCACTGAACAAACTAAGGATAAGGCCTGACACGGTTCTCTTTGATGGCCAGGGCATAGCGCACCCCGCAGGCATTGGTATTGCAACACACATAGGTGCGCTGCTCAATATCCCTGCTATTGGCTGTGCAAAATCGAGGTTAGTAGGAAATTACAGAGGGCCGGGAATGAGGAAAGGGCAGTATTCCAACTTAATATATCAAAAAAAAATTATTGGAGCGGTCTTAAGGACGAGGGATAATGTAAAGCCTGTTTTTGTATCGCCAGGCCACTTAATTGATTTGAAAGCGGCAATTGATATTGTGATTAAATGCACGGGTAAATACAGAATACCCGAGCCCTTAAGGCGGGCGGATAATCTCTCAAAAAAATTAAAAAAGGCATTACACATTTGAGATTCGCGTGTACTGTCATGGAACAGCACCCCTTTTCCCCGACACACAGTATAATTACTAATCAGATGCTGATGCTACGGTTCAATGCTGAGCAGGAAGATGTCACTCTTCCCATTGCTGGTGTGCTGCCCGTCACCAAAATCAACCGAGTTCTCGAAGTCGCCCGTTATTGCCACTCTGCTGTTAC
>CAYFYW010000262.1:0-7782 GCA_964347425.1 uncultured Nitrospirales bacterium | reverse complement strand
GGAAACACTCTTTCCCGAAAGGTCTTTTGCTGTAAAATCAGGTGCCTCTCTACCAACGAGTTTTTCTATTGCCCAGGGCGAAAAAAGTTCTGCATTAATGTCCGGTATCGGCGTAAGGGGTATGAATAATAACGCAGACATGAACACAATTATTCGAATAAAACTTCTCATTTTTTACTCCCATAGTTTATTTATAATCATGTATTTACTATGTAATTTATTGATACTAATAAAAACTTCAATTTATATCAAGTGTATCAGCCCCTCTTACCAAAACCTTTTTCCAAAACCCTTTTCCTTGACTTCCCTGGCCCTCTTGGGATATTGTGGGTTAACTGTATTTTTTAAACGGGAAGGCGATTACTGTGGAGAAAAGGCGGCTTTTGAGAATACCTACTTATATAGAAGCGGATATCTTTTCGGGTGGCAACAGTTATGCTGCTTTTATCGGGAACCTGACCGAATCTGGCGTATATGTTGAAACCGCTCCTACAAATACCCCGATAGATTTTATTCCCGGGACAACACTTGAACTGGAATTTCAAAACCCTTCAGGGGAGGCGCTGTATCTTCACTGCGAGGTAAACTGGTTATATACTCAGAAAAATCCACGTCAGGGTCTGGTAAACAGAATGGGTATGGAAATTAAAGACCCGCCTCTAAGATATAAAGAATTCATTAAAAGTCTGCACTGAAATCCCACCGCCCTTTTTCCTGTCCCTATCTCACCGGTCACACAAATCTTTGCAGCCTCCCCTTCTTGTTTCTGTTACTTTATATAGGTCTCTACTACTTCATATACCTGATACCAGCCGTTCGTGACATGCCATTGTGTTTTCCACTTCTTGCCCGGCTCTGCTGTCTCAATCTTTTTCTTTACCTTAAGCTCCTTCATATCTATGACATAAACAGCATCATCCTCAACATTGTTCACAAATGCCTTCCTGTTGTCTGGTGTAAAAGCTACCCACTGTACACCTTTGCCCTCACCCACGGGGAGATTCTTCACCACCATATGCTTTTTGGCGTCTATGAAGGTAATCACGTTTGCTCCATATTGTCCTACTGCAACATATTTGCCGTCGGGACTCATAAAAGGATGCCCCGGCCCTTTTCCACCTGAGGTAAGATGGGCTACCAGTTTTTTTGTTTCAATATCAAACACATTTATACTTGTGCCATTTGAGTCTGGCCCGCTTCCCTTGTTAGTTGCATAGGCGTACTTGCCATCACGTGTAAATGCGGTATGATGTCCCTCCTGAGGCTCGCCGGGCTTTACGGTAAGACAAAAGCTTGTCTTTGGGGTTGTAACCGGAGGAGTGGACAAAATACCCGGAAGATCAAATACATAAATCTTACCACAACCTGTTTTTTTACCCTCAGCATTTTCCACCGCATCTACCGCTACCCACAGCTCCTTATTATCATGAGTTGTATTAAAGTTGTGTGGATTACCTTCAACATGGAGCCGCGCTGCTTCTTTGCCTTCGTGGGCATTGATTACATGGACGACATTATCTGCCCAATTCGGGACAAGGAGATGTTTGCTATCCCTTACCCATGTGTTATGCGGAGTCAGGACACCTCTGTATGCAGTGTTCTTGATATCAATACTTACATGATGCTTTATAACATTTGCAGCAGTATCAATAATGGCTATGATAAATTTTCCATTCACTGAAAATTTATGGGCTACGCCCACAAGTTTTCCATCCGGGCTTACATAAGCATGTGCGGGACGAGGACCTGTTGGAAGGTTTTTGATAAGAGTTCGATTCTCTACATCAATAATTGAGGTGGTATACTGCCCGGGTGATGTATTGGCCACATAAAGCAGTTTCCCATCAGGTGTCAATGCACCCATAGCGCCTCCAACACCTCCTGTTACAATTCTTCCTGCAATCTTCTCCTTCTGGTCATCAATAAGTACGACAGTTCCATCACCCCTCATGGCAACAACAGTGCCTGCAATTGCTGTACCCGTAAGAATAAAAGTAAGACATAACATTGCAACAAATACCTTTCTCATTGTTCCCTCCTTTTATGAATTGATTTTATTAATAATAAATAATATAAAGGCACATATAATGCAACATAACAATTTATATATAAACGTTTCTAATACATTCGATGAGCTACCGAGTTGTTCATACCGATTTTTTTATCATAATTTTAGAAACAGATTTAGGAAGTAGGGTTACCTTATTGATTAAGTTAATTAACCATGTATAACAGTTAGGGGCAACATGAGCAATACATAGCTTGTGATATTTTTTAACAATGGAAAAACAGGGAATAGCTAATTTCTAAACTCAAAGATATATACAAAAAATGCTTGACAGAGATAGAAAAATATGTTATCAACATACAGGAAATGGCAATAATGTAATGGTTATGAGAAGGGAGGTCGTAGTGATTTTGTTTTTGCTTGGACTTCTAATCGGGTTTTATTTAGGGATGCTGTTCGTGTCTATTTTTGTTAATGCGAAACAAGCTGAAAATCTGACGGAGAAGATGACAGAGAAACTGGCCCAAAAAATTTAATCACTATTTGACATCATCCAAACGTATCACATCTCAACCCCGATTATGTCTTATCACTACGTAACCCAAAAATCTTTTTTATGAAGTTGTCTTTTATGCTCAGTAGCTACAGCTGTCATAAAACAGGAAAGTCGGAAATAAATAATCTTTTAAAGTCAGGCCTCCGTGAGTATCAAATGTCAAAACAAATAGGGAACATCAAGTTGTATTCGGTTAAAGACCTTCACAATGCACTTGGAATTAATGAAAGAACTATCAGAGACTGGTTTAATAAAAAGAGGTTCAAGGGAGTCAAAATAGGCACTGAATGGCATATCACAGAAGAAAATCTCAGACGTTTCTTGAATGCGGAAGAAGAGGGTGAGAGGAAAACAGAACTAAGGACATTGAAGAGAAAAAACCAAAAAAGATAAAGGATCTAAAAAAATAATGCCCTTTTATTCCAAACATCTGTAATTGAATTTGTAGCCCCTTCTGAGATTATATTATCCGCTGTATAATTTCTTTTTCAGTCTCCTGAATAACCACTGTATCAACGACAAAAGTATTGTAATCACTATGATATAAGATACAATTTTTTGAACCCCAATCTCATAGAGGGTGAGAAATCCATTAAGGGCTGCTGTCCTCATCCATTTTGTGAACCATCGGTACCAAATCCTGGACTTCGGAGGATGAAGATATTCTGCCCTATACGGTTTTAGAAGAAAATGCTTGATTGAGCGCATACTAACTGCGTGAAGTTCTTGACCATCAGAGATCCTCGGTAATGTAAAGAAATCCTGAGCCTCGGGAATCGCGCTCGTTGTTACTCCAATCACGCGTCCAGTCATATTCAACAGAGGACCGTCTTTGCTGGTGTGAAAAGAGGATATTGGCAGGGTAGTTTCAATTTGAATAAGTTCCAATGCCTTCCCGATATTGCTGACAGCGCTAATCAAGCCTTCCGAAACGGTTTTCTCCAGACCAATTGATTTACCAATACTAACAACTCTCTTGCCATGTCTTATTCTATACTCAAAATCAAATTCAAGAGGATTTTCATCAGTTGCCTTGACCTGGATCAGCGCAAGATCAAGATCCTCATTAAGGCTAAGAATGGTAACCTCATTGTAGTAATTTGATTCACTGGTTACCTCCGCAGAGTATGCCTCCTTCATAACAAGAGCATTCGTCACAATTCGTCCTTCCCGATCTATAAAAAAACCGCTTCCCCTCGCACTTTCTGCACCTGTGATGTCATATGCAACGATCATCACTACACTCGGGCTTATTTTTTCAACTATTAGCAGCAGTTCATCAATAGATGACTGTAAATCCATAAAATTGGACGAATCAGAAACGGAAGCGCTGTGTGAAGTGCGGGTTGAAAACAAGGAGCATAAAACAATTAGTACAATTATAACAAAGTCGGCAATAGCACTTTTTGACAAATTCATTGCGATATCTCCAAATTGCTTCTTTTGCACGCTTTATCGCCCTAAATAACAGAACAGCAACTCGTTTATTCCTCAAACACAGGGACAATAGATCCCGTTTGGCAGTATATCAAAACAAGGAGAAAATAAGAAAGGGTACAATTAAAAAAATTAAGCGAAGGGTTGGAATTGGCTGGAACTAAGACGAGACGGTTATAAAATGGTTACAATTTGGGGCCTGGAATAATCGGGCCCTTTTTTGTTGGCTTCGATTATGGTTTTGATATACTCAAATCAAATATACCTTATATATGGGGAAATCTTTATGACAAAGGAAAGGAGAAGAAATATGAAAAAGTTGAATGTTTCTCTTGCAATTGCTGCATCAGTTTTATTTATCACAGTCGTTTCGAATGCTGAATCAATTCAATCGCAGGGGCGTCAAGGATTTACAGGTCATAATCGGGGATGGCAATTATGCAGATGACGTATCTGGAGTTAAAGGCGATCCCTCGACTCTTTCATGCGGCGGATGGAATGTGCCGGGCACACTTTATCAGAGTGGGCTTACCGTCAGCAATTCAGGTCAATTCGCAAGGTCCTTTTGCGACCAGACACCTTTACCTGTGGCATGTTGTGCTCCGGTTCGATAATTTCATGCGAGAAGCAAACCGCTGAACTAAGGAGGTACTCAACATGGATTCCATTGGATGCGCTATTGGAGCAATTATAATCGTTTATATCGCAGTATGTTTTGGGAAAATAGCTGCTAAACACGGGAAGAATCCTATTCTTTATGGGATATTGTCTATTATTTCTCCGATAAATTTAATCATTTTAGGTTATTGGGCATTTTCAGATTTTGAAACTCAGAAGAAGACAGACAAAACAGGGGACGTTGTCTCCTAAGTTGCAAAACTCTTGACCTGCCGGTTAGCGAGAAAATATTTGATCTCGTTACTGAATCACTTAATAGACTGTCTCTTGTAAAAGCAACACTGAACGACAATGACTTAGATAAACTTGAAGATCATGCGCTCAATGGTGTCCAAGACGCAGTTAACGAGGTTTATAACCTGCTTGATGGTGCTTTTGACCTGTATATGGCAACAAACTAAAAAGCCTGCAATCTCAACTCACGGGGGCCTGGTTATCCGGGCCTCTTTTTTTTATCTTCTGAGAGCAAAGAGGCTTTTGATATTACTCCTAAATCGGAAGATGGGGAGTAAAACTTTTCTCTGTTTATAATGAACATATATTTTTTCTTCATAATTTCTTCAAATAACTAAGATAGTCTATTCTTAATTGAACCTTACCCCCTTTCTTTTACCCCTTAGAAGCAGTCAGGTATAACGCCTGGCTGCTTTTCTATATATGCTCGCCAACACTCTCTTCCTGAAACCTTGTTTATGGTTTTTGCGCATTAATGCAAGAGTACACATGTTAATCGTCGCCCTACCTGATTGCGGCATCATGCAAAATTTATAAGGTTTACATATCGGTTTATAAATTTTCTTTATAGTTATTGACTGCTGAAGGATATAGTGATATGTTCGACTCGACAATAGGAAGATTTCCGACTCAGCCAAAATTAAATTCTAATCACATAAATTACATAACTGATTCCCGAGAAAGCTAAACCGTCCGTGAGAAGGGGCTAGAAAGGGGGATCTTATAATGAAGTAAGTTAGCCGAGCTGCCGAAAGAAAAACCTTTGGAATGCTTAGCTTTTCTATTTTGATTTACAGTAGATGCAATGTGTTTTCATTTGAACGATTCTATAAGTATAGGAGGTCATTATGAAAAAGAGAAGTCTCACGTCTGATATTCTTACGTTAATGGTTTTAATGCTTGGCATAGTCTTTATCATCGCTGGTTGTGGAGGAGGAGGGGATGGACATGGTGATGAAACCCAGCCAGGGGCAACATTAACTACCGAAAATGCTCCACAGGCCGCAGGTGCGGTAATTCAGGCAGTCAATCTTGTAGGGCCAACTGCCTCATTAGGAGAAATAGAAATCCTAAGCGCTCAATCAGGGACTTATTCAAATTCAAAATCGCCACTGAGAAGCATCATTGATAAAGTTACATCAATTTCAAAGACTAATAGACCAAAAACCGGGTTACATGCACAGGGAAGTTTGCCATCAACTATGGAGAGTTGTTCTAATGGCGGAACTATGACCATAAGCGCAACATGGACGGGACCAGACGACCCGGAAGACCTATCTGCGATGCCGGATTTCCAAGCAACTGTGACCTTTAATTCTTGCAGGGAAGGCACTGAGACTATGAATGGTACAGCAACAATGGCATTCAGCGGCACAGTGGATAATCCTGTAAGCTTAACTTTTTCTTCTTCAAATCTTTCCTATGCTGATACAGTGACTGACGATAATATTTCTATGACTAATTTCAGCATGGTTATTACAGGGGATGACCTTACAGGGGCGACAATTACATTAACAGGAGTTGTGTCTGGCACAGTAAGTGGTGATCCAATAAATGAGGAACTTGACAGCTTTCAAATTGTGTTAAGCTCAGACACTACCGGTGAAACGATGTCTATATCAGGCATGGTGAAAGCCTCATGTCTTGGTGAATGGGTAACTATAACCACTAATACTCCTGTGTTTGTTTCAACAGGTGATGATTGCCCGATAGACGGGGAATTTACTATCACATCTGGCGGAAATAGTGTCAAGGTAGTTATTGAATCAGATTCTAAGATAACTGTTCTCTTTAACAACTCCCCAGTTCAAACATATAACAATTGTGAAGAAGTTGATGGTCTTTGCGCTGTCTAAAAGAGAAATATAAATGTTTTGAAATTGACAGATAAAGGTCTTTGCGATAATAAATTATGCCGAAAAAATGTCACTAAACATGAATGACTCATTGGATCTGAACCGGTTTTATTATGACGGGGTGTTGGTTCCTGTAGAGTAAAAAAAGAAAAGCAGAAAAAAGTTATTGAAAGGGGGCTTGGGTTTTTCCTAAGCCCTTTTTTTGTTTATTTCATCCGCCCCCTCCCCCTATTATCCCTGTCAAACACTATCATAAGAAACAAGAAAGTTTTTAAGAGTGACCTGAGGATAACTTCCTGTAACTCTGATTTTCAATTTTCTTTCGGAATGAAAGAGTACACATGTTAATCGTGATCGTGGCTGATTGAGGCATCACGCAAAATCTATAAGATTTCCTTATCGATTTTATAAGTATTCCTTATCACGATTGACAATTGAGGGATTTAGTGATATGTTGAACTCAACAATAGGAGGATTTCCGACTTAGCCAAAAATCAAAATTTAATCACATGGATTAAATAACTGTTTCACAAAGAGCCAAGCCATATGCGTATGAGAAGTTTAACGATAGTAATAAGGTTTTTCTTTCTTTTAATCTTCTTTCTAACTTTATCTATTTCAGAGTCAACAACGTGGGCTACCGAGCCAATACCAATTATAAAAGCAAACGGCTCCGAAGGATATATGACGATATCTTCGCGTATTGCACTTTCGATAACCGCAGAGCTTGACACTGGAGACAGTTCAGGTAAAACCGCAGACTGGTGGGTATTGGCAAGCACGCCTTTTGGTTTGTACCATTATAATTTAGATGGTAGTTGGGAATCTGATATTGATTGTACTTACCAGGATTCTTTATTTGACCTGAGTCCTTATGAAGTCCTGAACACGTTAGGATTACCAATAGGCAGTTATACTTTCTATTTTGGTGTGGATCTGAACATGAACTGTTCAATAGATATGGGTCAGATGTTTTATGACAGTGTGGTAGTAAATATAAGTGGCAATCCTAA
>CAYFYW010000261.1:0-4489 GCA_964347425.1 uncultured Nitrospirales bacterium | reverse complement strand
GACTACCCTATTATGTCGATAAGGGACAGCTCTTATCTTAACTGGAGGTATGCGGATCATCCACATAATAAATATGAACTTTTATGTGTTGAAAAAGCTGAGTCCCAAAAAATTGCCGGTTTTATGGTGCTGGGAACAGATCATGAGGATAGTGGCTTCAGAGGCAAGATACTGGAACTTGTAACACCGAAAAATGAAGACCCGGTAATTGCCCGCTGTCTCATATCGCATGCAATCAACCGGTTTCGCCGAAAGCGTGTTGATGTTATCGATTGCTGGATGTTTTCGCATAATCATTTGTTCCAGGAAATCTCCACCCATGGTTTCTCACTTAGGAAAAAAAATTATATAAATTTGCTCTTTCGGATCGTAAGCATGGGGGAAGTCAATACATTTGGAGACATTATGGGAAAAAAAGTAAACTGGTATATGTCGATAGGAGATTCTGATTTTGGTTAGCTTGTCCATTATTAATGCTATAGTCGATAAATGCCTGCTTACGCATTATATAGACAATACAAACCGAATCGTCATGTCGACAGATGTATAGATTCTACACGCCCATCACAGTTGGCGCAATTTCTCAGGGGTATGCTCGACTTCCAACATGTAACCTCGTAAGTGAAAAACCGGAGTTGCCGATTCTCTGACATGAACGGTTTATTGGATATGAGCGATATATATTATGACAGCGTGGAGGTAGAGATCACACCTTAAAGGAACACACAGAAAAAAGTAATTGTTGGAAAGAAGGGCTTGGTTATTCCGGATCCATCCTTTTCTCAGCAACATCACGCTTTCACTTGGAAATCATCATTTTTTTCACCGGTCATTTCTAAAGATAAAAATGTAATATTTCAAATGTAAATCTTTAGTTTCAAAAAAACTATTTTGAAGACTTATTCGGCTTTCTCAATATCATTACAATTAAAAAATTGAGGGGAATACCTTTGAAGTTTGTTATTTTCCATTTGCTAATCATCACAATTTTTGCTATAAATTAAGAAAACCATATAATCACTTGATATAAATATAAAATATAAAACAATTACACATTAAACTCACTGATACAATTCACTAAAATAAGGAGGCAGTCATTATGAAAAATAACAAAATAATATTCATGTCTTCTCTTCTTATTATCTTATTGGCAATGCTTTTTGGTGATGAAAAAATACTCCCCTTCGCTGCTCCTTTTGTATTTGCTCACTGTGATACCCTTGATGGTCCGGTAGTTAAGACAGCAAGAATAGCCCTTGAAAAAAGGGACATCACTCCATTGCTTAAATGGGTCAGACCATCTGACGAAAAAGAGATACAAGATGCATTTAAGATGACTATCGCCGTCCGTGCCCAAGGCGGTAAATCAAGAGAACTGGCTGATATGTACTTTTTCGAGAACCTCGTCAGAATTCATCGTGCTGGAGAGGGTGCGCCATACACCGGCCTTAAACCGGGGGTAGCAATAGACCCGGCGGTAGCTCTTGCTGACAAGGGATTGGAAACTGGTTCAGTCGATAAGTTAGTTGATGTTTTAACCAATGCTATGGCAAAAGGTATCCGTGAACGTTTTCATCGGGCAAGCGAAAAACAAAAACATGCTGATGAAAGTGTTGCAGCCGGTCGTGAATTTGTAGAGTCATATGTCACCTTTACTCATTATGTAGAAGGCCTGCATGGCCTGATTAAAGCTGGACCTGCTCATCATGATGCAGCTAAAGGAAATACTGAAGGCGAACATGGTCACTAAATAGTACGACACGTTGTGACCTTCTTGAACTCAAAATAATTTATTGTGCTCTATACGGCTATTAAACCGATATTGTCATATTGTTGTATCATTATATTTTTTACCCTCTTATTGCCCATTTCATTACCAGCCACCCCCGACTACGCTGAAGATACAAAGCAGGGTTGTCTGATCTGTCATCTTGAAGAGGACGGAGGGGATATAAACGAGATGGGGCTCGAATTCTCTGCCTCAGGGTATGTCTGGCCTCCTGAGGGTGGGTATAGAGTGCTTGGCCCGGTGCGAAAAATCATCCGCTTTTCCTTTGGCGTGTTTCACATCATCGCCGGATTCATCTGGTTTGGCACCATACTATATGTACATTTAATCTTAAGACCGGGATACGCTGCACGGGGACTTCCTAAAGGTGAAGTAGCGCTCGGTATGATATCAATGGTAATAGTAGGCATAACTGGAGTGCTTCTTACAATATCCAAAATCAACAGTTTAGACGTGCTTTATTCAAGCCCTTGGGGGATAACACTGTCGGTAAAGATTTTACTGTATCTTTTTATGATATCATCAGCACTATTTGTTGTTCTATTTATCGGGCCGAGACTAAAGAAAGGAATGAAAAAAACGATTACATCGGTACCGGAAGTTCTTGATCCTGAAACGCTCTCCCATTTTGACGGAAAAAGGGGAACACCAGCTTATATAGCTTATAAGGAAAAGGTATATGATATGACAAACCTGAAACTCTGGAAAAACGGTCAGCACATGAAACATGCCGCAGGTCATGACATGACGGTTTCTCTTTCAAAGGCCCCTCACGGGGAAGAGAAATTAGAGGGACTTTCTATAATCGGTAAATACGACGGTTCAAGGAAACCTCCAAAAACAATAGCACAGAAATTGTTCTATTTTATAGCGTATATGAACCTTGCTATTGTTTTTTGCGTTCTCATTGTTATCGCTTACTGGAGATGGGGGCTTTAATATCTATCTATTAACCCACTCGATAGTATTACAGAATCGTCGGTTTTATCATTATCAAAACATTCAACCGTTAATCATTAGTTTTTTGGTTGACAACCTTCAAAGATCAGTAGGTGTACTCACCGATCCGCCTTTTCGTTGACTCCTTCCTGTAATCGAGTTTTTTGATTTTACTTCAGAATGCAAGATTGCACTTGTTAATTGTCACCCTACCTTATTGATGTATCAGGCAAATCTATAAGGTTTCCTTATCGATTCCATAAATGTTTTTTATAGTTATTGACTATTGATGGATATAGTGATATATTTTTTAACAATAAGGAGTTTCCTCGACTCAGCTAAAAATCAATTTCTCATCACATAGATTACATAACTGATTTCAGAAAAAGCTAAGCACTCCGTGACGAGTGGGGGGAGAGGCGAAGTGTCTTTTGCTTTCAAAATGGCCGAGCTGTCGAAGGAAAAACCTTTGGTATGTTCGGCTTTCTTGTTTTTAAAATCTTAAGGCTGAAAGGAGGCGATTTTTTGGAAAGCAAAAAGTCACAGGTTTTCAGGTTGCTCAGCAGCCTAAATTTTATAATCTTGGAGGTAAGGGGAAATGAGAAGAAATCTATTAGTAGCGTTGTTAGTAGTCGGGTGTGTTTTAAGCCTTGGTTTAACCAAGTCTGTAGACGCTGATGTTATAAACCTAGTTTTTGAGCAGCGCACGAGTGATTGGGGTTGCCCTGGATTGACGATTAGATTTACTCTCGATCTAAAATCTGTTGCTACACTACCGGAAGATTCTTATACTTTGGATGGGTATGTGTCTTACTTGGATGACACGTTGCCAGTAGGAGGAAATGTTGTCCTTGACCCTGGCATAGGTGCGTACCACGTAACTCTGAGGTATACTATTGAGGTTTCTTCATATATATTGAATGGGGCCTTAAGATCACCATCCTGGGAGGATCCCAACGCATACACCTTTAGGTCAGTGTATCAGCCTGACCCGCAGTGGTCGAGATCGATGACGTGCTACGGGACGCTCCGTGTGGATTAGGGAGGCCTCGATTATTTGTCAGCCGCTGTGCACGTGGAGAGGTAGGCACGAATGGAGTAAAGTTATCATGCCTGTAGACATACACCCACATAAGCTATCATCGGACAATTTGTATACTGCATAGCCTTCCAGAACCGCATCCACCCATTTGACCCAGTGCTGAACATACGATCCAAGCCGGGCGGAGGGGAAACCTTTGCTCGGCCCCTGCTCATAAAGCCGTATTGCACGTAAAATGGAATTATCTATTGTATTATCAATAGCTTCAAGATATGAATGTTTCAAACGGTTATCCTTAATTTTCCAATCCTCTCAGTTCAATGAGTAGTAGGTGGAATCTTCAATCCCTTTTTCGTTGATTCCTTCCTGAAAACACTCAACATCGATATTCATCGAACAATAGCAGTTTACTATCGTTAATCAGCAAGGAAGAAATAGTCCTTATTCTTTTTAGTGTCTTCGTATAAACAACAAAAGAGCAAAATAATCCAGATAAAAAGCAATATTTGCATGGCATGGTAAGAGATTTAGGATCATATTTAAATTAATATCTCGTCTTATGATTAATATCATAGGATGACGCTAAAAATCAGTTTATCCTTAAACAAGAATAGATTCGATAAACCACAAACTAACAGCAAAGACAGGATGAGAAGCAAATGTTTTTCAAAAGATAAAATAACCTGACTACCGAGGGACGACATTTTTGGTAGCTCAGT
>CAYFYW010000260.1:0-8746 GCA_964347425.1 uncultured Nitrospirales bacterium | reverse complement strand
CTTATTCTCGAGTTCAAGAGACCGGAAGATTTTGAGAGGATTCTGTGAAAGCGTTAGTATAGTATCCATGGAAGGACTTATCTGATTTATATGCACGAAACTGTCAATTCTCTTCATACCGTCATATATTATATTCGCCGTACCGATCTGAAGGGTTATCACTTCCTCCGACGGCAGAGGTCCTTCATTGAATATAAAGCTGCCTTCGCCTAAGCTGAACAGGCCGAGGACAATCTCTTTTATCTGATGTCGCACAGCCCAGAAAAGCTCCTTTGGTGTCAAATATTTCAGTTCTATGAGAAGCTTTCCCAGCCGATCCCCTGTTTTCAAGAGAATGTGAGACGCCTGATTGTATTGCTCGAGGGAGATTCTCCCCTCCTTGAAAAGAAGTTCTCCAAGGCGGTTGTCTTGATTGTTAGTTGAGGCAAAGATTATTTCTCCCTTATTGATAAAAATCTTTGTGACTGTTGAATCACTTTCTATCTCAAGAGACCCTGTTTTTGTACTCCTCTGGATGTCAATTAGTACGTCCGCCAGTTTAATGTTACTTAGATTACCTTTAAGGCTGACGACTCTTTTGAAACCTGCTCTCAGAGAATCGCCCTCCTCTTTTACCCATTCCACCTCCCCTCTCATCTCAACTCCGGAATCAAGAATCTTTATATCTGCCGAGATGCCCTGTTCGAGGTTCGGGGGATTTTCGATAATTACATCGACCACGTCCGAGAAATCAATTATTCTCCCCTTACAGGTTCCCGTAGAGAACCCTATTTCACAGTCAGACTGCTTACTATCCGCGTTGTAATTTCTTTTATCTTCCTCGTTCATTGCCCAGTTATAGTAATATCCGAAAACCGGGTAAAAATCAATGAAAATTTTATATGAGTTAACCCGAAAACAGCTATTAGCCACAGAGGTCCCCGAAAATTATTTAACATATAACGGGGCAGGCGCTGCGGAGCACGGGCAAATTCCAAATCCCAATCTCCAATTTACAAATAAATTCCAAATAACGAGCACTTTGTTAAGTCATTAAGTTATTGAGTTATTAAGTCATTAAGTTATTTAGGTATTAAGGCATTCATAAGACTCAATCACTTAATGACTCAATGACTGAGTGACCTTCTTGACAATCAGGATTTGTAATTTGGTTATTGGAATTTGGTCATTGGTAATTATTTGATTATTGTAATTTTTTTATTGGAATTTTCAATATCAGTGGCTCTGTGGTTTTCTAAATGCATTATCTGAGTTAATGGCTAACGGAAATAAATAGACAGCTAAAATTAATTATTTACACTTTTGTAAAATTGTGGTAGTATTTCGCAGTTTTTTTGAGTCTTTAATAAAGACATTTCCTGTATAAAGAAGAAGAATCGGAAGCATTAATTTTTGGTATACGGGGGAAACCGGCCATGTATCTCTGTAAATTTGGTCAGGGAATATACGAACGTCAACTCAGTCGTCGTCATTTCCTCAAGCTGGGGATTCTTACCGCTGCAGGAACTATGTCTGCCTCCTCTTCTCTGGCGGCTGTGCGTAATTTGCTTCCGCAGGAAAAGGCACTGTCTTTATATAATATCCATACCGGGGAACGTCTCAGCACTATTTACTGGTCCCAGGGAGAATATATAGCGGAGTCATTGTATGACATTAATTACATCATGCGCGACTTCCGCAAAAACAAGATTAAACAGATAGATTTTCGGCTCCTCGATCTGCTTTATGACATGAGGTGCGAGTTAAATACCAAAGAAGTCTTTCATATTGTCTCGGGCTTTCGTTCTCCGGAAACGAACAACATGCTCCGCAAGTATAGTAATGGTGTCGCAAAAAATAGCCTGCACATGTATGGAAAGGCCGTGGATATCCGCGTCCCATCAAGGAAGCTCTCCGAAGTCAGGCGGGCGGCAGTGAATCAAAGAGGCGGAGGTGTGGGATACTATCCTCGATCTAACTTTTTGCATGTGGATGTGGGTAGAAGACGGTTCTGGTAACGGGCTGTTGAAACCGTGTCTCTCTGCAGATATGGATGCGGGCCAAATCATTGTTCTTCGGCTGAATTGTCTTTGATAGAGGTACTCATATTATTCCAGATGCAGATAAAACTCCTCTGGTTTAAGTTCCGGAAAGCCGCCTGTAAGGGCAAGATGTCTTCTGATATCCATGCAAAGGTGACATTTCGAGAAATATCCATCCTCTGACTCGACGTAACCGTAGTCTTTTGCGAACTCAAAGAGTCCTTTTAAGTCCTCTTCAATTAAAAAACCAAAAACAGGGCGGTGCTCTGTTTCCACACCATCCTTTAATAATTCGTCCAGTTTACGGCAGTCCCCCAGAGAGATCCCGGCACAGAATCCAGGGACGTAATTCCCGTAGTTGTCGAAATGGTTATGAATGGCCCTCAAAAAGGCCGGCATGCAGGGCTTTTTAAAAAAATAATCCGGCCTGTGCCCCGGGTAAAATTCCTGCATGATATCTTTCAATTTATAGGGGGCCCTCCCCATAATCAGGAATTCCACGTTCTCTATAAATTTTTGCCTCCTTTCAATCTTCATATACTCCTCAAAAGGGACCCTGTCCTTGAATCCCGACTCCCTAAATCGCCTGTAATATTCGAGTTGATAAACCATTACATTCCTGCCGAATACTTCAAGGCTGATTCTGATTGCCCTTTCCGTTTTTTCGAAAGGGACATATTCCAGGTAAAAGGGATTAACGGAGATCATTATCCCTTTCAGGCCCTTGTTTTTCAGGTGTGTCAGCTTTTCTTTTGTAGATTTGTCGTCTGCACACCAGAAACAGTTTGTTTCTACAAAGGTCGATGGAATCTTCAATTTTTCGGCAATCTCCACTGCCCTTGACAGCAGGTTAAAATTGACAAATGGCTCGCCACCGGTGAAATGGAGTCCGGAGTTCAGGCCCGTTGTGAGAGGGCCGTAAGGGGCAGGAAGGATTTTCCCGGCGAGTTGAGAGAGGATTTTTTCCAGGTCTTCCTCTGATATCCAGTCAGCATCCCATTTCGGCGAACAGGCATAGATACAGTGCCTGCACTCAGCAGTGCATTTGTAGGAAAGGATGAGGCCCCCTGAAATCGGTCTCGGTATCTTTTTTATCATTGTTGAGGGTTGCCGGTTAACAGATGTAATCTACAATCAATTGGAGGGCCTGTCAATGCAAAAACAAATCTTCTGAATTCTGGCTTTTGACTAAAATTCAATAATAAACAACTTCATAAAAATCATTGCAGTTTCTGGTTACCGGATTTTCTGGGGTGTTTAAACCTCGGGGAATTTAGGTAGAGCGTATTATAACGTACCATGTACTGTTTGACATATGTTTTTAACTGAGAAGGTGTGTACATACCTAATTTCTTTAATTCAGTTAATATCTCTTTCCTTGTCAGGTTTACCATTTATCTCCTCCTGCTTAACATAAGCAATATTATTACTAACTTGTTAATTTTAAACAAATAATTAAAATGCTCACTTATTTAACTCAATTATAACCCTATGTAATTAAATTTAACAAATAAAATTAAAAATGTCAATAAATAATACAAAGAATAATCAGGAGTTCCCCAAATTTTTTACCGTATCATCATCTATCTTATCTCAGCAATCTGAGCAAACCCATACGATCTCCCCCTTTGGAAAAGGGGCCTGCCTGCCGGCAGGCAGGGACTAAGGGGGATATAACTTAAACAATGCACGACCACTTGTTAATCTGGCTTTCTTTCTATTTATCAATCAGTTATCTTTTTTGGTCTCTCATTTCCGGGGGAACACCTGTAATCGTAATCCTTGACAACACTTCTATCGTTTGGTAGATAATAGTGCATGTGGGAAATCAGGGTTTGTAATAACGAAACACTTTTTCTAAAGAAATTTTTTTATGCACCGATAAGTAATATATCGAAGAATCTGGAAATACTGAAAAGGAGGCATTTATGAAAAAGCTATCGTTTGTCTTTGCAATGTTTTTTTTGTTAATCATCCTTTCAGGTGCAGCCTTTTCTGAGGTCGATACCGCGTACGACAAAGGACTTCGTTATTTCAACAGCGGAAAATATGAGGCGGCTGTCTGGCATTTTAAAAAATATGTTAAAACAAAACCCCGTGCATCTGCATATTATTTTATAGGGTATGCACTTTACGAACTTGGCAAGCATGACGAAGCGATCACGTATTTTGATGCGGCATACCTTATTGATCCGGAATTTAGTCCTTTACCGCCGGGCAAACGGCCTGTTGAGGAGGTCCAGCCCGAACCCGCGCCCTTACCTGATATCGCCCCTCAGGAACCTTCCGCCGGAATGGGAGAAATCGCTTTTATCGAAGAACCACTTGAAGTCAAGCTAAAGAAGACCACCGCACCCCTTCCTCAAGAGGCTGCCGTAAAGGAGATGAAACCCGGGGCACCAAAAGCGCCTGCAGTTGTATCGGCAGTTCAACAGGTTGAGTTGTCTCTTCAGAAGAAGGCGCTGATGAAAGGGAGTATCGAGCAGCCCCTGGTATTTCTTTCAGAAAAAAATATGCCACGAGTTTCGTCCGGCTTACTAGCTGCCTTTGGCATTCTCAATTTTCTGGTAGTAATCGCTTTTTATGTATATTTTTGCTTATGCCTCTTTCTCATTGCCAGAAAACTTGGTGTTCCTGCTGCCTGGACTGCATGGATCCCGCTTGTTCAGATATGGACCATTGTTGCTTCGGCTGGCAAGGCATGGTGGTGGATTCTTCTCCTGATCATACCCCTTGTTAATGCCATAGTGGCAATTTATCTGTGGATGTGCATTTCAGAGAACCTTGGAAAAGAAAAGTTGTTGGGCCTTCTTATGATATTGCCCGTTGTAAATTTTGTATTCCTCGGTGTCCTGGCATTCTCCGGCAGGGCTGAGCAGGAACCGGCTCCAGTTGCAGTTTAATTACGCGTCAAACAGTTTTGCCCTCTGCCCTGTACCGTTTGGTACAGGGCTTTGTGGTTTTACGCTCTTACCTCCAAAGAGTCATTTCATTCTTTCCGATGAAATTCAAAAAAAAAGAGTACTTTCCTGTTCTTCTTTGCAGTTTTAATGGGAACCCTCGCTGTTTTCCGCCCCGGCCCATCTTGGGATTTCAGAAAGAAATCTTATATTCCGGGGCAAGATTTTAAAAAACAACATTTCGGGAAGTAACTGCTAAAAAGAATAGTCAGCTATCTCAACGTCATTGACCTCTCCATTTTGCCATGCCTTGCTCCCTTTTCTTATTGTCTTTATCCAGCCAGTTCCATTGGCTGCCCGCAGCAGACGAGCTCTCCCCCTCCGGCTTTTGTGACAATCACTTCATTACCGCAGATATTGCATTTGTATTTTTCACCTTCTTTTTTTACCGCCAATTAAATCACCTCCTTTGACAGTCTGTTCATTTTACTCTATGTTAAACACGGCAACTTCTTTTGTGCCGGGTATGTACTCTCCGACCGGCACGAGTTTTTTCCCCTCTTTCACACACCCTATCACTGTTGTCCACAAACTGTTCAGCTCCGTCTTTTCCCTTTCATTTTCAGGGGTCATCCTAAGAAGCGTTCCTTCAAATTCAATCTTCATATTGCCTCCTTTATTCAGTAATCGTTATCTCCGTTGTTACCTCCCACTGTCCATGAAGGTTGCATCGCTCGATAACCCTCACCTTCCTCCATGACATGGGGCATCTCGCCGACCCTGATCTCTAGCTGAAACGGCTATATATCTCCGAATGCCTGTATAGAGAAAACTTACTCCCTGGGAAATTGTCTCATTTATTGGACCAGTTGCTTATGCAAGGGGCTTGAACAGATGTTTCCCTGCACCGAATGCTGGGCATTTCCAGTCTTCCGGCAGACCTTCAAACGTCGTCCCGGGAGGAATTTTCCCTTACCCGTCTCCCTTGTCAGGGTTGTAGATATATCCACAATTTACAATCTGACACTGCCACATGTCCTCGGGTTTTGCCGATTTTATTTAGCATCCTTAATTATCAATTGAAATTTTTATTACTAGCATTTTATGTTTAATCTAATGGCATTGCTATGATTTAAATCATGCAGGCATTCGGCAATCTTAAAGATTCTCTGCTGTCTATTTCTCCTTGAAATTTCGTACACTCGCTGTTTTCCGCCCCGGCCCATCTTGGGATTTCAGAAAGAAATCTTATATTCCGGGGCAAGATTTTAAAAAACAACATTTGGTGAAGTAACTGCGAAAAAGAAATAAAGTTTGACTTCTGCATCACTGACGCTTATAAGCGCAGCAAAATCCGTATTCTTGTGCATGCCTTTGCTATGCTTGTTTATGAATGAGTTCGCAAACGCTGACTTCCTTTTTGAGTCTTGCAGCCAGTCTGTCTTCTTCTATATCAAGGTCATAATCCATCTGTAAACCCAGCCAGAACTGAGGCGACATTTTGAAGTAATGCGCCAAACGGAGGGCTGTATCAGCCGTAATCCTGCGCTTCCCCTGTATGATTTCATTGATTCTACGCGGAGGGACTCCAATATCATTAGCCATCTGATTTTGACTCAAGCCCATTGGCTTAAGAAATTCCTCTAAAAGGATTTCACCCGGATGAATTGGCCCTATTTTTCTTGTCTTCATATTATTTCCTCCTAATGATAGTCTACTATCTCAACGTCGTTGACTTCCCCATCCTGCCATCTGAAACAGATTCTCCACTGATCATTTATCCGAATGCTATGTTGACCTTTTCTGTCACCGCGCAGAGATTCAAGACGGTTTGCTGGTGGTACTTTCAGATCATTTAAAATTCTGGCTCTATTTAACATTCTCAGTTTCCTCAACGCAACTCTCTGTATGTCGTGAGGAAATTTTTTTGAAAAATGTCTGTTGAATATTTTCTCTGTCTGTTTGCATTTGAATGACCTGATCACACTGTTAGTATAATAACTATAACGTATAACGTCAAGTGTAAAGAAATGACGGACATAAGTTCTTTGCTTATGCTATTTGTATTCAGATTGAGGATAATAGTTTGAAACATGCAGAAAGGGGGCTTGGTTATTCAAGCCCCCTTTTCATGTAAAAAATGAAATTATAGTCTGCTATTGTCGCAGTTCAGCTCTCAGTTCACTTTCAGGTGACTGTTTCTCCTCTGCTACTGTCCAGCCCAATTTCTCCACGGTAGCCATGTTGAGCTTGCCGTCTTTTGTAAGAATTCCGTTTGAGATAAGCATTGAACGCATTGCTTTTGAAGTCATTTCGTCTTTAACAAAGCGTTTCTCAATATCTTGTACTGTCTCATTTTTCTATTCAACTATACAGCTGCTAATTTCTCTTCGTTTTGGATAGTTATCTCAGGATTCATATTTCGCGGAGGTATAGGCAGTCCTTTTTCTTTTAATAAGTTTATGTGCTCTTTCATCCCCCATTTTGCTCTATATATAAAATCTTCAACTGAATGTCCTATCCCGGTAAATCCTTCTAAATCTGGAGAGTAAAAACAAAAATAGTCAGGTTCTTCTGTCGCCTCAATAACACCGGCGAAATTCTGGGGACATAGTACTTAAGTTCTATATTGGCAGAACTCATATGTCATGAATTGAATATGGTGTCCCCCCAAATTTATTTGGTCAAGTGAGACTCAGTCAACAACACCCCTATGGACCCCGTTGCTGTCATTCTGAACTTCCATTCTCCGTAGATTTACTCCGAAGGATGAATGTTTCAGAATCTAATAAAAACAATGGCATACGAGACCCTGAAATGATACTGAATCAAGTTCAGCACAGGGTTCAGGGTGACAAGAAAGGGTTTTTCAACAGCCTATCAAGCCTGCCCTCCACCCTTGACCCATAATATCTCAATTTTTAAGTCTGAACCCGCCCCCTTCCTTACTGGCCGATTATCGCTGTGCCAAAAGGGGCATCAATCAGTGTTTTTGTCGAAATCGTTCCAGTCCAGTTCGAAGTCCCCGGCTTGATGCGCAGTTTAGTGCCATCGGTCACGGCATTCAATGTTGCATCCATGGTATGGAACGGGTCGTCGTGACCGCCGAAACCTGAAGATGACGCGTTGAAGTCTACCCAGGAGCCGTCTATGCAACTGAGCTTTGACCAGTCAAAACCCAGATTTGTTACTACGTCAATAAGGGTGTACGCGTCAGTGGCCATCCGTCTGGCAAAATCGAGGCCATCGCCGCTTTCATCACGCTCGTTAAAAAGAACGACAACATTGAAGCCGTCGTCACGCTGCTTTGCAACTGTGCTGGTGCCGTCGAGTGAGCCGTTATGATCACCGGTCACTGAATTGCTCAGCGGCTTACCGATATCAGGGTAATGGGGCCATCCTACGTAATAATTATCGAGGAACCTGAGAAGGGGCACTGCGCTGGCGACGGCATTACCGTGACCGGCCATGGACTCGAAATCCCATCCGCCGTAGGGGCAGGAGACATCTCCATGAGGGGGAAATACATTTTTACAGCTAAAACGCGAGATGTAGTCCGGCTCACGAGGGTTCTGATCAGCCTTGAAGGAGCGGCCGCGGAAGACCTCGGTGGCTGGTACCCACATCTCCGGTGTCAGGGCATGTTTAAGAACAGCATCTGCGTGCGGCGAACCCTCGATCTGCCTGATTATGAGCCCAAGCAGCATATAGCCATAATTGGAATATGTGTTGCAGACACACGGGTAGGGGACCTTCAAACACTTGTTATCTGCATCTCTGTCACATCGTGCGAAAGGGTCACCTGGCTTGAATTGAAGAGGCTGG
>CAYFYW010000259.1:0-2861 GCA_964347425.1 uncultured Nitrospirales bacterium | reverse complement strand
AGAAGACCACGAATTTGGAATTTGAAATCTGGAATCTGAAATCTTTCACAAATATTCCTTAATTTCTTTAAGAACCATTTCCACGCTTATTCCGCTCATGCAGAGCGGTTCTCTGCATTCTCTCTTAAAACACGGGCTGCATTTCATGAAACTTCTCAGCACCTTTAAATCTTTGTTCACATGCCAGCCGTAAGGCCCTGTCTTTTCCGGATCAGTCGGACCAAAAAGCGCAATGACCGGTACACCCAGGGCCGCAGCAATATGCATCGGTCCTGAATCATTACTTACTACCACCTCAGCTTCCGAAATTAAGGCAGTCAGTCCCTTCAGGCCTGTTTTGCCGCAGAGATCAATCCCTTTTCCCCCTGAAGAAGACATTACCTCGTTTGCGATCTGTTTTTCTGCATGACCTCCTGTTATAACACATGGAACAGGCAGCTTTGTTATAAGGGAGCCGAAGCTTGCAGGCGGCCATCTCTTTGTTTTCCATCGTGTCGAAGGGGCCAATACAGCGTACTCGGATATATTACCAATGAGCCCCTTGATTTTTTTTCTTTCGTCGTCATGAATATACAGAGGAAAAGCGATCTCTTCTGTTTCGGCCCCTACAGCTTTTGCAACCTCAAGACATTTATCTACAGCGTGGAGCGCCCCGTTTGTCGAGACTTTTTTGTTATAGAACAGGCTGCTGCCTTCTCGGGCATGCTTAAAACCAATTTTCAGTGGCGAATGGACTACAAACGTCATAAAACCACTGCGAAGAAGTCCCTGTAAATCAATAACCATATCATAGTGCTCTGCCTTCAGTTTTTTTATCAGCTCCGCTACCTCTTTAAATGTCCTGGGAAGGTTTTTCAGGCTCTTCCATGAATCCTTGTCAAAAACAATAAGCCTGTTTATCAGGGGATGCCCTTCAAGAATGTCCTTCAGGTTTCTGCTGATTACCCACTCAATATGAGCTTCTTGAAAGGTGTCCCTCAGGGCTTTTAAAAAGGGCAGGGAGTGAATAATATCACCCAATGAGCTCGGTTTTATGATAAGAATTTTCATCTCGTTATTTTATCACATTACCTTCTGCAATATCTGTGAATGGAACAAGAATGAACTTCCAGAAAGACCATTATTTTTCAACTGAAAGGATTTATAAGGGGAGCTATTGAGATCCTTTTTGAAAGTTCAGGGAATCAATCTGACCGATATGATATTCAGGGACGGAGCGTCGCAAAATGTGCCTTCATCTTGTTAATTCCATATGAGAGATAGCTTCTGAACGCGCGCGGGGAATTACACAGGGAAATTATTTTTTTGATATAATGCGGTCTCGCATATAAATACCAGAAAGACTTTCTTTTCAGTTTTTCCAGTTCCTCTGCTGAGAGATGGTACGTTTTTACAACGGGTCTGAAATGATCATATATTTTATCATATGCCCCATCGAGTATAAGGCCGTCTCTTTTCGCTATTTCATAGTATTTTGTCCCGGGGAACGGGAACGGAAGAATTATCTCAAAGAAATCTCCATCAATCTCTCTGCCAAAATCGAGCGTCTGCATTATTGTTTCTTTGTTTTCCCACGGCATACCAATTATAAAAGTTACAAATGTTTTCAGTTTGCACTTCTTAGCCAGCCTGAGCGCTTCTCTTGACTGCTCAATTGTTATCCCTTTCTGCGTCATGTCAAGGATATACTGGTTTCCGCTCTCAACCCCAAATGATACCAGCCAGCAGCCCGCCTTTTTCATCCACAAAAGCCGCTCTTCGTCTACGGTGTTGACCCGGCTGTTCGCAACCCAGCGTATAGCAAGTTTCCTGTCAATTATTTCTTTGCAAACACTAATAGCCCAGCCCTTATCCCAGGTAAAGGTATCAGCCCTGAAGAAGAAGTCCCTGATGTTATATTCTTTTACACAATATTCAAGCTCATCAACAACACTCTTGGGTGAACGAAGCCTTAACTGAGCACCTGACACAACAGTGCTGAGACAATAAATGCACTTAGCCGGACAGCCGCGGCTTGTCTGGATGGTGGTCTGGATTTCCCCTGTATCAGGTCTTACGTATTTGCGCTGGTCCAGCAGGTGTCTTGAAGGGAAAGGCAGCGTATCGAGGTCCTCAATAAATGGCCTTTCAGGTGTTTTAAGTATTTTGCCGTTTTCCCTGTAACAAATTCCTTTCACGTCTTTAAGGTTCCTGCCCCGAGCTATTTCAAGTATTGTCAGTTCGGGTTCTCCTACGAGGGCAATATCGAGATATTTGCTCATCTCCAGCCTTTCAACAGGCCTTACGGTTGTATCACCGCCCTTTGCGATTGTGATAATATCAGGGCTGATTTCTTTAGCTATTTTGCAGGCATGCAGGTCATCTCTAATAGATGTAATCGTCGTATAAATAATGAGTATGGTCGGAGCGAAACTCTTGATATCGTCTTCTACGTCATTCCAGGTGCTGCCATGTTCCAACGGATAATCCCTGATCTGGCACAGATGGCCGTCTCTTTCCAGAACTGCTGTCATGTACGCCATGTCTAAAGGCGGACGTGGTGCATTTGAAACACCTTTTAGCGAAACCTGGCACCGGTCATCTCTGTAGAAAAGACCGGTCGGCGGAACAATAAATAATGCCCTGTGGGATTTCATTTGATTTTTATCAGATACTCTTACGCATCAACAGAATATATTCATTATTTATTAACTGAATTTAAATGTCAATATACCTAATTGTCTCATTTGAAAAACCTATATAGAACTTTCCAGCGCTTCCTGAAACTTTAGTAATACTACTACTGAAAAAACGATGCAACAGCTAACCAGAACTCTTCCCACCACTTTATTTCATTTTCCATGAACAGCGTCCTTTCGGGC
>CAYFYW010000258.1:0-2921 GCA_964347425.1 uncultured Nitrospirales bacterium | reverse complement strand
TTAAATACAACCAAGAAAGACAATAACTCATTAATTTTTATTAAAATATCTTTTTTGCCACAGAGTTCACAGAGGAATGTACCGTATGGTACATACCAGAGAACACAGAGATATGTAATTTTATTTTTTTAAATTATTTCGCTGAGACCTCTCTGACCTCTGTGGTTAACTGCAGTTTTTGGGCTAAGGAACGGATTTTACCCCCTGTTTTTATTCAGAATCCTTTTTAAGTTTACGAATAAACGGCTCTAAGATATCTATGGGTACGGGGAATATGGTCGTTGAGTTTTTTTCGGTAGCTACCTCGGTCAATGTCTGGAGAAACCTCAGCTGCAGTGCCGTGGGTTGAGCACCGATTATTTCTGCAGCTTCTGCGAGCTTTTGAGATGCCTGGAACTCGCCTTCTGCGTGAATGACCTTTGCCCTTCTTTCACGTTCAGCCTCTGCCTGTTTGGCAATTGCCCTCTGCATCTCTGGCGGCAGATCAACATTTTTTACTTCCACTGTAGTAACCTTTATCCCCCACGGTTCTGTCTGATCGTCTATAATTTTCTGAAGCTCTGTATTTACTTCATCACGTTTGGCAAGGAGGTCATCGAGCTGGCTTTGTCCCAGGACACTCCTCAGGGTCGTCTGGGATATCTGTGATGTTGCATAATGATAATCCGCGACCGCTGTTATTGCCTTTGTAGGATCAACAACCCTGAAGTAAACAACCGCATTCACCTTGACCGATATGTTGTCTTTCGTAATTATATCCTGTGAAGGCACGTCCAGGGTAACTGTTCTCAGGTCAACCTTTACAAGTTTGTCAATAATGGGCCAGATTATTATCAGGCCAGGTCCTTTAACCGGTATGAGTCTGCCGAGCCTGAAGACCACGCCTCTTTCGTATTCCCGCAAAATTTTTATTGCACTCGAGAGAAAATAGAACAAAAGTGCAGCAACTAAAATTCCTGTATACGTTATCTGGGGCATATTAGCCTCCTTTCTTAAGTCACTAAGTGATTGAGTTATTAAGTTATTTTTTAATGACTTAATTTATTGACATAATGATTTAATATGTGACTCCACTACTGTCCAAAACAACCACAATCAGGGAGGCTGGATGCCGAATAAACTCAATGACGACACCGCTTATATATAAGTAGCGTTTATTTATCGGTTTTTCGACAATACAGTTATTCCCTGATACCTCCTTTATCAAAATGAGGGCTGGCATTCAAAAAAACAGTCGATTCATTGTGTTTATGAGGTATTCAACCTCCGTAAATACTTTATTTTGGACACGTATGATGTGACTCAATGACTGAATTACTTAATAACTATTTTTTAGCAGGGCGAACCTTTAATTTCAGGTTTTCTATTTTATCTACAATAATTTTTTCTCCAGCTTTTATTGGTTCATCACTACGGGCACTCCATATCTCACCGTGCACAATAACCGTCCCCTTCTTATACACATCGGTCTTTGTCTCTCCTTCGAGGCCGACAATCCCCTCTGCGCCCGTAACCGGTTTTCGCCTGTAGGCCTTAATCACAAGTGCAATAGTAAGGCTGAAAAATACTGCAGTTATAATAACCGCCGGAATGATGACCTTCATAGAGACCCTTAAAAAAGGCTGTGGAGATTCAAAAAGCATAAGGGAGCCGACAACCATTGAAATTATTCCCCCTATCGTCAGAATACCGTGTGAGGTAACTTTAATCTCCAGTATGAAAAGAATTATAGCAAGGATAATTAGGAGAAGGCCAGCATAATTTACCGGCAGGGTATGGAGTGAATAGAAAGCAAGGATAAGCGATATAAATCCAAACACGCCCGGGAATATAGCACCGGGATTTGTAAGCTCAAAAAATATTCCGTAAAAACCGAGCAGCATAAGCATATACGCTATATTTGGATCGCTGATAACGTTCAGTATCTTAAGCCTGACCCCCATCTCTCTATGTCTTACCTTGATTCCTTTGGTATTTATGGTCTGTTTTCCCCGAGATGTCTCTACCTCTCGGCCGTCAACAGTCTCCAGGAGAGAGTCAAGACCAGGGGCAATCAGGTCTATGACATTCAGCTTCAGGGCATCTGCCTCTGTTATGGAGACACTTTCCCTTACCGCCTTTTCAGCCCATTCAAAATTTCTGCCTCTTTTTTCAGCCAATGACTTTATATAGGCGGCGGCATCATTTACCGCCTTTTCGGCAAGGGTCTTGTCCATTTTTGCGCCAATGCCTACAGGATGAGCCGCCCCGATATTTGTGCCGGGTGACATAGCAGCTATGTGGGCAGCAAGTGTTATAAACACACCTGCAGAGGCTGCCCTCGCTCCGCTTGGAGATACATACACCACTATCGGCACATCACTTGCGATTATCTTTTTAACGATGCTTCTCATTGAGGTATCGAGTCCGCCCGGGGTATCTAACTCAATCACGAGGACATCCGCCTTTTCTCTCGCTGATTCATCAATGATCTTGGATATGAATTCGGCCATCACAGGATTTACAACGCCATCTGCCCTGATGGTTATTATGTCAGCGACTGATGACGGGGGAGAAAGAAGGAGGATACAAAGTCCAAGAAAAATAAAAAAACCTATCTTTTTCATCGTAAAGATTATATCATAAACTATAAAAATAATATGTTTTTCATCACCATAAGCACGAAAAAGCTCTCATGAAGCAGGGGGTTTTTCGTTTCTGCTCGATTATACCCTGAATTGAGCGATTTAATTTCATAAAGTCGAAGCGATTCTCCGGTCGAGCCGACTAAACTCCAACTCGCTTCGAAATGTGCAAGGCGATTTAGAATAATGCAGGTGTTGTGAATGAATGCGTGCTATACTTTGAAGTATAGCTATAATAATAATCTCCTTACATTGATGCGAAGCATCTAAAATAATTTTCGACACCTTAGTGTACGT